>CAZLQA010000045.1:2065-2774 GCA_964561665.1 Candidatus Woesearchaeota archaeon | reverse complement strand
TGGAATAGCGGCGCTTGTTCTTCTTCTTGTCATCGCGCTGGCAAAAATCAAACCACAGAAAAGTTTATAAATATATTTTTTGTGTCACTACTAAAGAATTGTGAGGTGATAGAAATGAAATGGAACACGACACAAAAAAGGAAAGGGAAAACAGCGGGCAGGAATATTCTATTGGAAAAAGATTCAGAAAAGCAGCCATAAGTGGATTGGCAGCAGCGGTTCTTGCTGGCTCGGTTTATGGATGTGCAAATATTCAAAATTCTACAGAATACATTTCAAAATGTATTGAGTATATAACTCAGTACGGAAGGTATGCTAATGAAGGGGAATTTTGGCCCGAATGCTTTAACCCAGAATATCCTTCAAGAGGCGGAGGAGCCAATGAGGGTCAGGGAGCAGGACAAAGCGGACAAGAGGGCGCGACAGGCGGTGGAGGACATGGCGGAGGGGATGGAACCGGAGCAAGGTAAATAAAATGAAATCAAAAAATATTAAATTAAAGAAAAAGAACTTGCTCTTTGGAATCGCGGCGGCATTGATTTTAATTCCAATCGTCCTTGCCGTAACGGGCGTCATCCAGACAGACACTTTTTATGATTCTTCCACAAGCGAGGGACTGACAAATGTTCAAAGCATTCTCTTCAAATGCAATGACAGCAACTGCGACAGTATCGGCTCGCAAATTCTTAACTTAAGCTCCGGAGCTTCA
>CAZLQA010000045.1:0-2055 GCA_964561665.1 Candidatus Woesearchaeota archaeon | reverse complement strand
AATAACTTTCGAGTATCCCTACAATCCAAGCTCAACAGAATCAAACAGGGATTATTACGCCCATTATATTTTTGCCCAATGCTATCTCCCAAAGGAATATGTTGAAAGCATTTGGGGGTACGGAGCAAACCTGAACTATGATTACAATTTCAACAAAGCGGCTTCATGCCACTCTCCAATCGACAGCTTCAGCGTAACAAATTCAAATTATGTCAACGAGCCTGTCGTTGTAAATGTTCTCGCGAATTTGGAGGCGGATGCCCACAGCGCATTTACAAACCTGCTCCTTTCTTTTGTTCCAAGCGGATTTGAGGATTATTATTCGGCGGAAACAAAAATAACGCTTGAAATCCTCAACAGCGCGGGAAACGTCGTCCACACCGAAAGCCAGACTTTTGAAATACTTCAGGACACTTCACAAAACGTGCAGTTTACATGGACACCTTCAACTCAGGGAGATTACACGGCGAGAGTGAAGACAGAAATTACAGACTGCCAATGCCAAAGCTCATTTGAACAAAACTCACAAAGAGAATTTAAAGTGTGGGCGGAAAGACCCCAGAATGCATGCTACACAATAATAAACGACCTGGAAGCCGTTCCCGAATTTGCGCAGGAAGACGAAACGGTAAATGTAAACTTTAACAAGATAAGCAACTATGCAGACAACAGCTTTGCAAAAACCCCTGTTGAAACAAGAGTCAAATATGAAATAACGGACTCAAACAACAATGTTGTCTTCACAAACAATTCATTGCTGAGCGCAAATCCAAACTCCAATGATACGAAAAACATCGCATTTTCATGGGTTCCTGACTTCGGGGGAAATTTCAACATAAAAGTAACGGGAGTTGCTGAGAACTCTCTATGCGACGGAAAAACAAATCCCGAAGACACGGCAATCCTTGGATTCTTCGTGAAATCGGCGGAAACTTTTGCCGTGACTTTTGTTGTCTCCGACTCTGAAACAGGCAATTTACTTGAAGGCGTAAGCGTTGATTTCGGAACCCAAAGCGGAGAAACAAATTCCGCAGGAAAGGTTGTTTTCACTTCAAATCCCGGAACATTCGACTGGGAAGTTTCCCTTAATGATTATGAAACAAAAACGGGCTCGGAAACAATCTCGGGAAATGCCACAATAAATGTTGCTCTTGTTCCCATTGAAGAAAACAACGGAGGAAACGGGGGAAGCGACGGAGGTTCAAGCACAACAACCCACCGCAGCACAGGAGCAATGAATCTCAACCTTCCCTCACCACTTCCAACAATTCAGAACATAAACTATGAAACCCCTCAGGGTATAACTCCAGGAGAAAAAACAAACTGGAAAAATGTCCTTTTCTGGTTTTTCATAGCAGAGATGGTTATGGTTATTGCAATACTTCTTGTGATGTTCAAAAGAAGGTTTTAGTTGTTAGTTTGAATTATTAATGCAGAAGTTAACTTATTATATTAAGGTTTATGAGAATATATTAAGTTATAGAATTTTATTATTATCAGTTAAAATATTACGAGCAAAGCGAGACAATTTTTTATCTACGGCATCTATCGGATTTGTTATAGAACTATAGTTTTGTCACGAAAACGGCTCACTGCGTTCGCTTGTTAATATAAGATGTTAATGCAAAACAAGTTAGTTTTTAGTTATTTTTTATTGTTGTAAGCCGAGCATTTGCACGAGGCAATTTTTAGTTAATGATGAGTATAGGTGTGAGCCGAGCGACTTTGCGAAGGGCAAATTTAAACTATTAATTCCAAGCAGGGTCGGGAGAAGAGATAAGGCGGACCAGATTTTAAACAGAAATTGCCTGTTCAAAAATCCACCTCTATAATAACCTTTATAAATCACATTAAACCTAGTCTACCGTAGACTAGGTCGGCGGGTTAGCCCTCCGCCATTTGCAAACGGGCTTTAGGCAGACTGCAAGAAGGCGAGTGACGGAAAGATTGTGAAGTCCCTTGCTCCGACGCTGACGTTTTGTCCGTCTTGATCTTGCAGGTGCGAATCGGGTCAGGCCTTGATCGGAGCAGCCCTAAACATTTGTTAAGGTGCTT
>CAZLQA010000044.1:0-2806 GCA_964561665.1 Candidatus Woesearchaeota archaeon | reverse complement strand
TTTGTAGAAAAACTCCCTGAATGAATTTGCAATCTCGCCTTGTATCCTAAAAATTGCCTGGGTTTTTTTTCTATGCAAATCCAAAAACCTGTAATCAAGCCTCTTTGGAAGCTCTGTTTTTGCCTCGTCGCCGGGATTGAACGGAACATCAATTGGCAAGTCTTCGGCGCTGTTCAATATGGTAATCTCTTCTGGGATTATTTCCTTTCCTCCGGGAGCCTGTTTTGAAACAACAATGGAACCTTTGACGAAAATAACGGATTCTCTTGTAAGCTTGCTCATCATGCTGAAGATTTCATCCTTTACCTTTCCTTTAACGGAGGTTATTTGGATTACTCCCGATTTGTCTTTCAAAAGAATGAACCTTATCTTCCCCAATTCCCTTGAATTATGCACCCATCCGGCGACTTCCGCTGTTTTCAGTTTAGATTCAAAAACATCGCCGATTAGAGTCCTATTTTTGTTTAGTTTTTCCAAATCAATTTTTTTCATAAACTTATATAAATGGACAATATTTAAAATTAACTTTGCTTGTTGTATCTTCTTGCCTGATTAAGCCGCTGGGTTAAAAATGAAATAACATCCGCACTTCCGGAATATCTATCTACCAATTTCCTAACTATCAACTCCTTTCCTTCGTCCTTGTATATGGCTTTTTCAAGCAACCCCATAGTGTATCTTATTAAAGCGTTATCATACAAATGCAACGCCGCAGTCAAGAGGGTTCTGATTTGTGTTCTTGGTTCGGCATTTTCGTCAATAAAAAACAAAAATATCCCTTTCTTTCGGTCGTAGTCAACTCTTAAATCCATTGCACCATGGCTTCCAAGACGTATGCCTTCTGCTTTTACATAAACACTTAGGCATTCGGGAAATTCATCTGCCATAAATAATTTCAAGAAATATGCTTTTTAATAATTTCCATGGCATCTTTTCCGGAGATTTTTCCCATGAACTCTTTCATAACAATTCCCATATACGCCTTCTCGGAAAGCCCTGGCTTTTCTTTAATAATTTTAAGGATTTTTTCCTCAATTTCATCATTCTCTCCGGATTCTCTTGCAAGAATATCCTCCAATAAAACACCTTTCATGAGATCATTAAAAATTGGCTTGATTAAATTCGGAGATAATTTTCCCTTTTTTATTTCTTTTAACAAAACCCCCAATTTGTCATTATTTATTTTCTCCTCAACCACACCAAAATCCATTTTCATTTTCGCGGCAATATCTCTTCTCCAAAGAGTTAACATTTTTGCAACAAGCGCCGGATTACGGGGACAAATCTTTGATAACTCCTCAAAATCATCCAAATGCCCATCCAAGATTAATTTTATCAAGTCCTGAGTAATCCCTTTTCTCTTCAAATCCTTTTCAATTTCATGATTCATCTTCGGAAGGGTTTTTTTCACCTCGTTAATCAAATTTCTTGAAATTTTCAGCAAAGGCAAGTCTGTTTCAGGATACATTCTTGCGCTTCCCGGCATGGGCCTTAAAAATTTTGTCTTTCCATTTGGAAGAACTCCCCTAACTTCCTCTGAAAAAGATTTTTTACTTTCAACAAGCTCCTTTTGTCTCCTTACTTCTTCCTCAACGGATTTCTTTATCAGCTCCGGATTCTGAACCCCTTTTATCTCAACTCTCTTCCCGTTCTTTATGGAAACATTGACATCCTGCCTTATTGTTCCTATGCCTCTTTTGACTTTAAGCGAACGCAAAATATTTCCTATGTGCAACGCAGCCTCCTTTGCCTGTTCGGGGGTTTTTATTTCTGGCGCCGTTGCTATTTCAACTAATGAAATTCCCAGCCTGTCGAGCCTGTAAATGGTTTCGTTTTCGCTTTGAGAGACAATTCTTGCGGAATCCTCCTCGAGGCAAACAGAATCTATTCCCACTTTCCCCTCAGAAGTCTCGACAAACCCGTCCCTTGCAATAAGGAGTGTCCTCTGAAATCCGGAAGTATTGCTTCCGTCTATGACGGTTTTTCTCATTATCTGGGTTATTGGAAAAATCTTTGCATTAAGCAGAAGCGAAACCTGAATTGCAATTCTCAATGATTCATTATTTATTTCTCTTGGAGGAGATTCATCCATCTCCACAAGGCAGGTTGTGTCATAGCCCTGGTAAGAATACTCCTTGTCTTTAGAAATTTTATGTTTAGTTTCAATAACTTTTCCACTTACCACTCCTGAGGTAGTAAACTCCATTGCCCCACTAGCATAAAACGCGGCGGTGTCAACCTCGCCTGATTCTCCTGCGACAGCATGAAGCCTTCTCTTAACGACAAAGTCCGGCTCGTCTTTTCTCAAAACGCTGGGGCAGTTGCAGAAAAGCTTCTTCGTATCAAGCTGCTGATGAACCTCCAAACCGCATTTCAATCCGAGTTTTTTGTAATCCAAGTCTGCTTCAGGCATGAACAAAAAAAGAAGAAAGAGTTTATTAAATTAATGAATAACTTTTTATACATTCCAGCTTTTTTATTTATATGAAAATGCCTTCAAGAATAAAGCCCGGAGACTATGTTGAAGTCCATCTGATGAAAATAATTTATGAGGGGGTTTTGCTTGAATCTCCTGAAAACGAAAAAGGAATTTTGATTTTAAAGCTGGATTCAGGGTATAACATAGGGTTTAACAAGAAGGATATTTCCGAGATAAAACTTAAGAAAAGTTTCTCCGAAAAAAAGGATAATATTGAAATAAAGAAGGATTCGAAGAAGCCGAATGTTGCGATGATTATTACGGGAGGGACGATTTCAGCCAGGCTTAATCCAAGGAAAGGAGGGGTTGACTGGCTTGACACTCCCG
>CAZLQA010000043.1:0-2840 GCA_964561665.1 Candidatus Woesearchaeota archaeon | reverse complement strand
TCAATAACATTTTACTTCAATGTTACAGACACGGACGGTTATGCAAACATAAATACATCGAGTGCAAATGCTTCCTTTTCAAGAACGGGAGAAGCAACAAGGTATAACAGTTCATGCGCACCAGTGTTCACGCCTGAGGCAGGTAATAGCGTAAACTTCTCGTGCATAATTGACATGCAGTATTATGACCAAAACGGCGCATGGACAATAAATGCAACAGTGCAGGACATTAACAGCGCATTAGGATACAATGAATCAACAACTTTCACATATAATTTACAGACGGCAATGACTATGTCTCCAAATGCACTATCATGGACAGGTGTTGGAGTAACATCAACAAATACGGGAGCAACTGAAAACCCGATTCTTATAAACAATACTGGAAATGACGAGCCATTGAATATTGATGTAACCACATCTGACCTTCAGGGAAACACTACGACAACGGAATATATTTATGCAAGCAACTTTACCGTTGAAAATGCCGCGGACGGCTGCTCGGGAACGGCAATGGTTAACGGAACAGCCACGAATGTAACGTCTGCAATTCTGCAAAGAGGAGACAATTCCATTAGTGCGGGAGACGAAACATCGGGACAGGAGCAAATTTATTTCTGCCTCAAAGGAGTTCAGACAAGTCCTTCAATAAGCTCTCAGGGATACACATCTGACCTTTACGGAACATGGACGGTTGCAATCGTAACATAAAATTTAAATGGAATATAAAACATATAAACATATGAGAAAAACAATATTTGTCATGGTTATTTTATCATTATTTGTAATTCCCATGATGCCTGCAATAGGTGTTGCAAATTCTTATTGGGATGACAAGCCCCTTAAACTTTCTCCCGGAGAATCAACAATAATATCGCTTAGATTGCAAAATGAGGAAACAACGCCCATAATGATGGAAGTAAAACTTAACAGCGAAATAGCCTCGCTCTTGGTTGACGGCACAACATATGAGGTTCCTGCAGACAAGGCAAGCCTCCCCGTTTACATAAAAGTTTCAATTCCAAAAAATGCAGAAGTGGGGACAAAATACACGATTATTGCGTCCTTTAAGAAAGTCTCAGGAGGCGAGGGCGGAGCAGTTAGTGTTGCGCAGGGCATAACAAGCAAGGTTCCTGTGGAAGTTGTCAGCTCGGGAGAAAGCGAGCTTTACGGCGCAAAAACAAATGTTAACTATCTTCTGATACTGGGAATACTTGTAGCCATAGCTATGGGATTTTTGGTTTATTTTTTCTACAGCAAAAAGAACGCATCTAAAAAAACCAACAAACTTTAAATAATATTTTTTCCTTGCTTGTTAATGAAAAAAGAGGTGTTAGTCCTTGCGGTTGTTTTTTGTTTCCTCACATTTACACTTTTTGGAAATTTAACAAATGCAGAAATCAGCGGGAAAACCATAACTGGAACAACAATAACAGGAAACGCGACAAGCGCTAATTTTGCAGTTGCAATAACCGTTTCAGGCTCACCTTCACTGACAATCAATAAGCCAAAAAATCAAACATACATAGACACCAATTATTTAAGGCTAGATATTGACACTAACGGGAATTATGTATGGTACAATCTTGACAATGGAGAAAATACAACTTTCACAGAAGATGAACTTGATGAAGAAAGAGCGTATTTTAATTCAACGTCCGGCACTCACACAGTTTATGTCTTTGCAAACAACTCTTACGGAACAGCAAAAGCAAACGTTTCTTTTACCATAAATACTTTCCTATTTTCAATAACAGATTCAAATTTTAACCACATAGGAAACACAACCAATCTCAGCATTTATTCATATGATGAAATTCAAAATTTAAGCAACGTTGTTTTTGAGCAAGAATCTTATGGGAAAATAAAATTCAATGAACCCGTGAATTTAACAGATGATTCAGATCCAAGTGACGGCGCCATTGATATCAATTCTTATATCAACATTTCTTCAAACAGAATTGAAATAGATTCTGATTATTTGTCTAATTTTAACAAGTCGGCAACCCTTCAGATTTATGGATTAACCTTCACCAATCCAAGAATTTTAAAAGATGGAAGCGTCTGCTCTTCAGATGTATGCACGAAAAATAGTTATACTCCTGATAATGGGGTGTTTGATTTTAATGTTACGGGATTCAGTGTTTATTCTTCCGAGGAAACTCCTGCAAACGTGGCAAACTCTCCGGGGGGAAGTTCAGGAGGAGGCAGCAGGGGGGGAAGCAGCAGTGAAACAATCACCGCATTGCCTTCAGAAAACTTCATTACAAATGTAGATGACATTTCAATTTCAATGGTAAACGGACAGGTAAGAACAGAAAAGTTAACCATAACAAACAAAAAAAACAGCAAACTGGATTTTGAAGTTCTGACAAACTCTCTTAATGACTTGGTTGTAATAAATGAGCCAAAATTCTCCCTAAACTCCGGAGAATCAAAAACAATTTCCCTTGATTTTTTAGCAAGAGAAAATATTGAACCTAATTTGTATGTAGGAAAAATTATTCTAAAAGGGGATGGCAAGACAAAAAACATCCCTGTGATTATAGAAGTTGAATCGCCGGAAGCGCTGCTTGATGTTAAGATGGGTATAAATGAAATATATTCACAGGTTATTCCCGGAGAGAAAATTATCGCCGAAGTGGAATTATTCAATTTGGGAATATTGAAAAGAAGTGATATAACCCTTGACTATACGATTGAGGATTATGAAGGAAAAGAAATAATAAAAGAAAGAGAAACGGTTGCCATTGAAACAAAGATAAATTTAATCAAGGAAATAAAAATCCCTCAGGACACAAAATCAGGAAAATATCTTTTTTATGTAAAAGCAACTTACG
>CAZLQA010000042.1:419-2841 GCA_964561665.1 Candidatus Woesearchaeota archaeon | reverse complement strand
TAGCCTTTCAGGTTTGGGACCTGACGACCCCGGTTCAAATCCGGGCATCCCCATTTTTGTCGCTATTTCAAAAAGATAATAAACCACAAATTTTATAAATATCTTATTTCTGTCAAATTTATGACAGCACCAATAATTGAAGTAGACAATAATGTTTTGGAAGGATTTGACAAAATAGGAGTTTCATACAGATTATTTAGGTCTTCACAAAGCGTTGATTTACAAAGAGATTATATCCGGATTCCGTCAGGGCTTTATGTTGCAAGGCAAAGAACCCTTTTGGGAGAAAACTGGAATGAAACACATAAGACATTAAAATTTCAAGGGAGTAGAATGCCAACACCAATAGAGTTTGTTGAATTCTTAAGATATGTTAAGTTAACTAATCCTAAAATTTATGATGAAGTAACTCAAGTAAAAAGTCCATGGACGGCAGAATGGCTTGACGCTAAATTTGAAAAAAGAAAAGATAAAATGTATATTCTTACTGAAGACGGAACCAAAGCAGAACCATTGGATGAAGACACTTTAATGGAAGACAAATGCCCTGGAATCTCATTGGATTCATGGCTTGAAAATCCTACATCGCAAGGATTTCCAAGAGAAGATGTTAAAGAAGGAGAATTATACTTTTGGAGTCCAAGAAATAGAAGAGTCGCTAGGTTCGCTGTCTCTGACAGGGCTGGTCTGTTCTGCGGCAGTGGTCCTTTCGGCGGGGTCGATTATCTCGGGGTACGCGCCGTCAGACGCGAGTAAGTGTTTTGCTCGATAGCAGCAGTTTGATTAAGTGGCTGAAATTCTTCAAGGTTGGGGCGCCTATGCGAAATGGGCAAACAGCCATAGCTTAAGCGAACATTTTAAAAATCAAATTTCTAATTAATTATGTTAAAAATGCCATCGAAATTAAAAAAAACAAGAGCTTCGGGAAGATTCGGAGCGAGATACGGAAAAAAAGCGAAGGTAAAATTAGTTAAAGTCGAAGACAAGCAAAGAAAGAGGCAGAAATGCCCATTTTGCGGAAAGCTCGGCGTGAAAAAAATATCAAAGGGAATCTGGAAGTGCAACAGAAAAACCTGCAATAAAAAATTCGCGTCAAATACGTATTATCTTGAATAAAATGACAACATACAAGTGCTTTAAGTGCGAGAAAAAAATTTCCAGCGGAAATCTTGACAAGAGATTCACGTGCCCCCACTGCGGAAGCAAGATTTTTTACAAGCCAAGGGCAAAAGTAAAGAAAGTAAAAGCGATATAACGCTATGGCTGCCGAAAAGGAAAACCACGTCGAGGAAATGCAGATTCTTGAGCAGAGGCTTAACAACATTCTTCTTCAAAAACACTCTTTCCAAATGGAATTCTCGGAAACCCAGTCGGCTCTGAGGGAAATTGAAAATTCGGGAGATGATGTTTTCAAAATAGTGGGGCAGCTTATGATAAAATCAGACAAAACCCGGATAAAGGAAGAGCTTTCCAACAAGGAAAAGATTACGGATATGCGAATCAAGTCTCTGGAGAGGCAGGAAGAATCCATGATGAAGGAACTTGAAGGGTTAAGGGAAAAAGTATTGAAGTCAATGAAGAATAATAAAAAATAGCAAAAAAATTACGAAATCTTTATAAATCTGCCCTATGTATTAAACCTAATGGTTTTCGATAAATTAAAAAAAGTGTTCTCGGGTTCCTCCGGAAGTTCGGATGAAAATGATTATTTGGAGATAGACATCGGACAGGAAAAACCCGAGAGAAAAGTTCTTGTAAAGCTTTTTGCGCTGAAGCAGTATGAGGACGTCAACAATGTTCTTAATTCATTGAGGGAAGGCTACACGATTGCAGTCATAGACATAAAAACGCTGAAGCAGAAAGACCCGATAGAGCTGAAAAGGGCGGTTGCGAAAGTCAAGAAAACAATTGAGGCTCTTGAGGGGAACATCGCGGGTTTTGGGGAACATATGGTAATCGCGACGCCTTCTTTTGCGCGAATTCACAGGCAGGAAGAGCCCCAGAAGAAGAAGCCAAGCCTTGATTATTAAAAAATAAATTCTTTAAAATGAATTCTGAAGAAGAAAGAAATATTTCTGTGGAGATTCAGGATTTCACGCCGTTTATAGGCGCTATTTTTTATCAGAATAGGAATTGGAAAAAAACTTGGAATAAAGGAGGGCCCCGACCTTACAAAGATTATTTATTAACAAAATATACTCTCGTTGTATTCAATTTCTTTACAGGGCTGGACATATATAAGGGGCTTGAATCATTGCTTAATTAATTCATTTTTCTCAACTATTTTTCCATACTAAACCTTTGCAATTGAGAAAACTGTTTTTACCGCCACAACTATCGTCGCGGGAATGAACAGGAACAGCAGCGCTCCGAGAATTGAAACCATAAATTTTGTTATCTGAACTCCGCTCACGGCGATTCC
>CAZLQA010000042.1:0-409 GCA_964561665.1 Candidatus Woesearchaeota archaeon | reverse complement strand
CCTTAGCGCGACATCGCTTGCCAGTCCCTGAATCCCGGCGAAGCTGGCTATAAGTGAGGCGGCGGAGGCAAAAAGAAATGTCTGAACATCTTTTTCAGCGACGAAGTAACCAACAATTAACCCCAAGATTACGATAATTGTGAGTATAAGCGGATTTGAAGAACTTCCTGCAAAAACCCCTGCTATTATTGCCAGGATTATTCCTGCAAGGAAAGCCCATGCCCCAATAGTGTTTTCCTTGGATTTTATAACCATGGTGATATATGATACATTAATAATAATAGCACATATATAAATTTTTTTAATGGCGCGGTTTTACTCAGAAATTCAGTTTTTATTGACTTATCAATAAATGGCTCACTGCGTTCGCTTATTGGTAAAATCTTGGTGTATTCAGCGTTTCGCGAAG
>CAZLQA010000041.1:0-3104 GCA_964561665.1 Candidatus Woesearchaeota archaeon | reverse complement strand
CATGTAATAGACTATAATGAACGTGGCGGTGTTGTTGCATCAAGATATTTCCTTGGAGAGAAATTACGACAAGAGATGCATTAAACCTTCAGGCTGATAACTTTTGAGATTCCCTCATTCATGCTGACGCCATAAAGATTCGTGGCGTTTGAAATTATCTCGTCGTTGTGGGTTATGATTATGTACTGCCCTTTCTGCATGTACTTTTTGAATAGGTGCGCGAGCCTTTCAGAGTTTCTCTTGTCCAGCGATGCATCAACCTCATCAAGTATGTAAAAATGATACGGATTTAGTTCCTGAATCGCAAAAATCAAAGACAGCGCAACCAACACGCGCTCGCCCCCCGAAAGAGAAGTGACATCAAGATATTTTCCGTGCCCCGTCTTTATCACAATGTTTATCCCCCCTTCAAATGGTTCTTTCTTGTTTTCCAGCTCAAGATACGCATTTCCTTTGGCGCTAAGCCCTGAAAAATTCCTTGAGAAAATTTCATTCAAAGAATTAAGTGTGTTCATGAATGTTTTTTTCTTCTTTACATCAATCTCATGGATTACCATGAGAATTCCCTCTTTTTCATTTTTTATAATTTCAACTTTCCCGTTCACTTCATCATACTGCTTCTTCACGGAATCATATACGCTCAGGGAAAGCAGGTTCACCGCGCCAATCCTTGCAAGATTTTCCTTTGTTTTCTCAAGCCTTCCCATAAGGGAGTCCCTTCCTGATTTTATTATTTCCACGTTGGAAAAATCGAGCATTTCCGTCTCGTAATTTTCAACCTCCGCCCCCAGCCTTGCCTTGTCTATGCTAAAATGATTAATCTCCTGCTCAAGGCTTCTTATCGTATTCTGGTTTTCAATCATCTTGGATTCCTCGGCTCTTCTTTTTCTTTCCATCTCTTCCCTGTCCGAGATTAATTTCCTGAATTTCCTGCTCAGTTCTTCCTCATGGAATCTTTTTTCCTCAAGCAGCCGCTCTTTTTCATCATAAGCTTCCCTGCACGACGAAAGGTCCTCGCTTATGTCCTCTTCCGTTCTCAAAAGCTGCTTCAAAGAAATCTTCGCCCTCTCAAGCTCCCTTTGCTTGAACAAAATTTCGGAATCGACATTCTCCTGGCTTCTCGAGGATATCTCGCTCACTTCAACCCTCAAAGTTTCATATTTTTGCTCCACATCCGAACTTGCGCTGAAATTTTTTTCAAGTTTAATTTCCATTGACTCAAAGGAGAATATTTCATTTTTTATAATAAGGATTTTCTCCCCCAGTGATTTTATTCCGTCTTTTTTGTCATTTGAGGCTGAAAGTCTCACCAAATCCGCATCCCTGTCCGCAATCTCTAAATTTATCTTCTTTATTTCCCCGTTAATGGAGTTTTTCCTGTCCTGAAGTTCCTTCATCTCTTTTTTTGAATTCTCAATTTCCTTCTTCAAGGAGTTAATTTCTTTTTTTGATTCGGAAGCTATGGAGTGAGAATGCTCCTTTGTAATTTTTGACTTGCAAACGGGGCAAATGTCCATTTTTGAAATCTTCTCTGCAAGATTTTGGTGGTTTTTTATCTCATTTTCCGTGGAGTAAAATACTCTTTCAATTTCGCTTTCCCTCTCGGCCAGCTTTTCCATCAATCCGTTTTTTTCCAAAAGGGAAATCTTCAGCTGGTTTAGCTTCTCTGGCGTTGTTTTTTTGTCAAACATCTCGCTTTCAAGATGCTCAATCTGCTTCAAAAAGAAATCCGACTCGGACTTGTAATTTGCAAGAAGTTTTTTCTTGTCTTCAATCCTTTCTCTCAAAGACTTAATCTCCGATTTAGTCATGTAGAATTTTTTCCTCTGCTCTTCAACCTTTTCAAGCTCCTTCTTTTTCCCGTCTATTTCTTCCTGCTTTTTCCTCAGAGAACCCGTCTGCAACTCTTTTATTGAAGATTCATTTTCCTTTATGGTGTTAAGAAATGAATTTTTCTGCTTTGAAACTTCCTCTGTCTTTGACTCGTAGTTTTCTATCTTTACCTCGAGTCCCGCAAGCTCGGCCATAAGGTTTGCTATCTCCTGGTTAAGTTTTTCCTGCTCAAAGCCCGTGGATTTCTGCATTGTGGAATTTATCGAGTTAATCCCGGAATTTATGTTCTCGACATTTTCCCTTATTACAAAAATCTCCTTTCTTACTTTTTCAATCTCAAGCGACCTTTTGGATATTTCCACATTGACTTTTTCAAGTTCTTTCCTCTTTCCCGAAAGATCCGAATGAATTATGCTTGCCTTGAATTTCCTTACATCTTCCTCAAGCTTCTTATACTTAAGAGCCAGCTGCCTTTCCCTTTCAAGATTGGCAAGATAAGCGGTCCTTTCCCTAAGGATTGTTGAAACTTCCTTGAGTTTTTCCTCCGTTTTTTCAAGTTCCCTCATCGCTTTTTCTTTTCTTGACTCATAAACGGAAATTCCCGAGACTTCCTCTATTATTTTCCTCCTTTCGTAGCCCGGCATACGGACAAAATTCTGGATTTCCCACTGAAGGATTATGTTGAATCCGTTGGGGTCCATTCCCGCCTGCGACAGCAAAAGCAAAACGTCCTGCCTTGTCTGCGTTTTGTTGTTTATTTTGTAAATGCTATTCCCCGTTTTTCTCACAATTCTTTTTATTGAAATCTCGTCGGAATCAACGGAAAAAACCCTGTCCGTGTTGTCAAAAAAAATTTCAACCATCGCCTCCTTGGATGGGTGCGCAGACTTGGAGCCCATAAAAATAAGATTTCCCGCCTTTGAAGCCCTCATGGATTTTATGCTAAGCCTTCCAAGAACAAAGCACAATGCCTCGGAAATGTTGCTTTTCCCGCTTCCGTTGGGACCAAGAACCACATTTATTCGCGGTGTGAAAATAAGCTCCGTTTTTTTGGGGAAACTCTTGAATCCCTGCATCACCAGTTTTTTTATGAATGGCATTTTAACATTACTTATAAAATCAGGGGATTTTTAAATATAAAGTATATACGAGTTTGTTTAACAAGATGGCTCACTCCTTCGTCATTCGCTTATGGGGTAACTGCGTTTCCCCACACTAACCCATTCCTTTAAAATGTTAATGAAAAAACTACAAATATAATCCCTTAAAAT
>CAZLQA010000040.1:0-3633 GCA_964561665.1 Candidatus Woesearchaeota archaeon | reverse complement strand
TAGTTAATCAGATAACTGGCTCATCTTATGAAAAATCTGTTGAAATAAAAATAGAAAATAAAGATTTCAGTAAAGGTAGTCTAAAAAAGGATAGTTATCTTAGATTAGATAAGATATTTTCCATAGAAAAATCTTTAGTAAAATACAAAATAGGTTCCTTAAAACCCGAAAAGTTTAATGAAATTATTGACAAAATTGTCTCTTTTCTAAAAGGTTGACTACACCCTGTCGTTGCCCGCTCGGGGCGTTTTTATGATTTGAACGAGGAGGGTGAGAAAAGAGGAGGTGGTTAACTAAAATTATACCCAAGAATCTTCTTAATAAATTCCTCAATTTCTTTTAGTTTATCTTTATTCAAACTGATATGCAATCCGTAATTTGTAATTTTTTTCAGAATATATCCTTTCTTAATAAGCTCTTCAGCAATTTTCTTGATATTTTTGCCCAAATGAGAAGGAAATCCTTTTGTAATTGTATTAAAAGGCGTGTGAACCCCGCCAATAACTTTCTTCCTTCTTAAGTGATATAATATGGTTGCCTTAATCTTATCTTCATCGTTAAAATCCATAAATTTAAATAATCTAAGGTATATTTAAATGTTCTTATTCTTGTAATATAAAAACATTAAGAAAAACATTTATATACCCTAATAACATATTTTATGCATGAAAAATGAAAGCGTTTTTATGGAAATTTTGGGAAGCAATCCAGTAATCAAAGTCCTGGATTTTCTTATTACATTCCAGCTGTTTGATTACCCTTTAACGGAAATTGCAAAGAATTCGAGAGTTAGCTATTCAACTCTTCAGACATTTTGGGGAAATCTGGAAAGAAATAATATTATTATGAAAACAAGAAGAGTGGGGAAATCTGATTTGTACAAGCTTAATACAAACAACCCTGCAGTAAAGCAGTTCTTGAAATTGGATTGGAACTTTATAAAGGGGGCAGAACAGGAAGTATCTGCCTGATTTTTATCTAGATTTTTAAACTTCCCAATTCTCGCTTTGTTATGATAAGCACTTTTGGAAAAGCCAAAAAAAACAGGGGAAAACCCCGGAATATAAACATACATCATATGCCAATCCCCCTTATTGTTCAGGATACCATTGAACATGCAGACATAATTCTTGAAGTGTTGGATGCGAGATTTATCAGCAAAACACGAAATCAGGAGATAGAAAAAACCATCAAAAAAGAGGGAAAACTGATTATTTACGTTTTTAACAAGTCTGATTTAGTGGATGTAAATAAAATCAAGCGAAATATTGAGTTGGAGCATCTTAGCCCTCATTTGTTTTTTTCTTCAAAAGTTAGAAAGCATTCTTCCAATTTAAGAAATCTTCTGAAGAGGGAATCAAAAAAAATAAACAAGGAATCCATTAACATAGGAGTAATAGGATACCCCAACACGGGAAAAAGTTCGCTGATAAAATCACTTGCTATGAAATCAAAAATAAGAATCTCTTCCGAATCGGGATACACCAAAGGGGCGCAAAAGATAAAAATTTCAAACGGGTTGTACCTCATTGACACGCCGGGAATAATTCCTCCCGAAGAAAAAAAGCCGGTTATGGAAGAAAAACTTTCACAAATCGGGGCAATAGACTGGGACAAAACAAAAAATCCCGAACTGGCAATTCACGGGCTCATGCGGGAAAATCCCGGGGTTCTCGAGAAAAATTACAAAATTGAAGCAGAAGGGGATTCAGAGATTCTAATTGAAGAGTTAGGGAAAAAACTGCGTTTTTTCAGGAAAAAAAATCTTGTTGATGAAATAAGGACGGCAAAGAAAATCCTGAGAGACTGGCAGGAAGGAAAGATAAATCCGAGAATATAAAACCCACAGGCTTATAAACCGTGAATTTAATGATTCTTCGTAACAAATGTGTTAGTAAGCCTTGAGCATCAAAATGTCTCGAAAGACTTACGCTCAAGAAACATTTCTTGAATAATATTTTGTTAGTTGCCGCAAAAACGGGAAAGTTCGTGCATCGTTTTTTGAACGGCTGAAATTTAAAATGGAAAAATTTACGAAATTAGGATTAAGCAAGGAATTAACGGATGTGCTGAAGCAATCAGGATTCACGGAACCTTCTGAAATTCAGGAGAAAGCAATTCCCCCCGCACTGAAAGGAAGAGACATAATCGGGGGTTCAGCGACGGGAAGCGGAAAAACCCTGGCTTTTGCATCCGCGATTATTGAAAACCTGAAGCCAAACAGGGAACTCCAGGCGTTGGTGCTTACTCCCACAAGGGAACTTGCGGAGCAGGTTGCCGCCTCGATAAGAAATTTCGGAAAAAACAAAAAGCTGAATGTTCTTGCGGTATACGGGGGAGTGAGCATTTTGCCCCAGATAAAAAAAATCCCCTCAACGGACGTTCTTGTAGGAACACCAGGAAGAATTATAGACCATCTTACGAGAAAAACGCTGAGGCTGAACGGAATAAAATTTCTTGTGCTGGACGAAGTTGACAGGATGTTTGACATGGGATTCAGCAGGGATGTGGAAAGGATAATCGGCGAATGCCCGAAAAAAAGGCAAACCATGATGTTCTCAGCCACAATTTCTCCGGACATTGATTACCTTTCAAAGAAGCACACAATAAATCCCGTCGAGATTTCCCTGAAATCGCAGGTTGACCCGTCAAAGCTGAAACAGGTTTATTATGACGTTCCCGACAACCAAAAATTCTCCCTGCTTGTCAATCTGCTTAAAAAAGAAAGCGCGGACTTGGTGATGGTTTTCTGCAACACAAGAAGAAACGTGGATTTCATCGCGGACAACTTAAGAATGGCGGGAATATCCGCAAAAGCCATTCACGGCAAGATTGAGCAAAATAAGAGAATAAAAGTTTTGGAGGAATTTCACAGGAAAGGCTTGGGGGTGCTGGTATGCACCGACGTGGCCGCTAGGGGATTGGACATAAAGGGTGTCAGCCATGTATACAATTATGATGTTCCCCCTGATTCGAAAGATTACATTCACAGGATAGGAAGAACCGCAAGAGCGGGAAAAGACGGAAAAGCGATAGTAATTCTCTCAAGCAGAGATTACGAGAAGTTTGGGAACCTTATGCAGTCCCCTGACATGGTGATAACCCCCGAAAAGCTTCCTGAAATTGAATTTGTAAGGATAAAAATAAGTTCGGGAAGGAGCAATAGCAGATTTGACAGAGGCAACAGATTCAACAGAAGTTCCAATAGAAGAGATTCCAACAGAGACGGGAACTACGGCAGAGGATATGGTTCAAACAGAAGCGGTCCGAAAAATTACGGAAAGAATTCATATGACAGAAAGCCGAGAAGAAATGAATCGGGAAGGCGCGGCAGAGACGATTCAAGAAAAGCAAACAGGGAAACAGGAACAGGAAGAAGTTTTGGCAGAAGACCAAGAACAAAAAACTTCAGAGGCTCGGGAAGATACAGAAGATAAAGAAAATAGTTCACCTTCTATTCACATTTGCGCTCATTATTAATTAAAAATTGCCTCGTGCAAATACCCTACTCCCGACTTCGCGCGAGTTTTTGGTAGTTAAATTACTCTCTGTCACGAAATCGCTCGACTCACTATGGGTATAACTATAATAAAACTTACAAACTTATTTAGCATTTATGCAATCTGCGATTAC
>CAZLQA010000039.1:0-3734 GCA_964561665.1 Candidatus Woesearchaeota archaeon | reverse complement strand
CTTTTGTTATTCTTCTTCCTGTCTTTCCATTCGAAGATTTGGATTTCTTTTTTTTGCTTCTTGGATTCACAACAACGGGCTTTTCGCCTGTTTTTTCTTTTTTTGATTTTTTAACACGTCCGGAATTTGCCCTTTTTTTCGGCTTCTTCCCGAGGTTCAGGCTTTTTCCATGAACTTTTGAGCCCGTCGATTCGATTTCATCAAGGCTTTTCCTGAACGATTCCAAAAGTTTATCATCCTCTTTTGCCATTTTATCACCTGTATACTACAATATATATTTTGGTTTTTAAATATTCTTGATTATTTTCTTAGGAATAATATCAGGGAAATCACAACCAGCAGGCTTCCAACAAATAACATTGAATTTCCAGGAATAAGATTCCCTATAACATTGCCGCTTATTCCCGCTCCGAAAACAACCAGCATTAAAACTCCCGCAATTCCCAAGATTGAAGCCGTTATTTTTTCCAATCCGGATAATTTTCTTGCGTGATGTTTTAAATCTCCTTCAACACTCCTTATAACACTTCTATATTGCCCCTCGTTTATTATTCCGTCGTTATACATATCATCCACAATATCTCTATATTCTTCAGAACGAGCAATCTCCTTTGCAATTCCCAAAGCATAGCTTCCCGCCGTCAGCCCTTTGCCTCTTTGGAAGTTTTTAAGCCCGTGTCTCATTATCCTTGTTATTGTTCTTGGAGGAAGTTCTTTATTAAGAAGAAATTTATAAGCTTCTTGCGCCTTTTCGCCTGAAAGAATACGCAAAGCCATAGCCTGCTCATCCCCTCTTAAATCTGATACCACTCTTTTTGCCACATCCTCATATCTTCTTCCTGTTTCGCTTTTCCCTGTTTTTGCCATTTTATTTTCTCAGTTTATTCCATTGGGTTTCCAGACATTCTTCCTCCCTGTCCGCCCTGCCTCTGCCCTCCAAGCTCCGCGGGAAGGTTCGAGAATCCTGCGCGGAATGTCTCATAATGAATCTGCGGGAGCATCATGCCATAGCTGAAGTATCCCTGCTGCAATCCCGCAACCTGATTCCAGTAAGGAGCCATGCTCATTCCGTAAAGTGGGGAACCAAGAGCCTGAAGGGAAACATCATAAGGAGATGATTTTTGGGACTGAACCCAGTGAAATGCCTCGACGATCTTTTTTGCCTCTTTTCCTTTCTTGCCCAGCTTTTTCATGACTTCCTTGAAATCAACATTTCCCATTCCCGGAGGAAGCTCCGTGTTTTCCGCCCCGAAATTGTCGGAGAGATGAACATGCTTTACATACGGCTTTATTATCTCCGCTTCCTTGATGATGTCCTTTCCAGAAAATCCGAATTTCCTAAGCTGGTTTATGTGCCCCAAATCCCACGTCGCTCCTATGAGCTTTTCGGCTTCCCTCTTCGCGTCGTTTTTGGACATTCCCTTGTCAACGGCTCTCTTGACAAACTGCTCTCTTGCGCCCTCAACCATATTCTTTACATCCTTTGCCCTTGACAACCCAAATCCTGCAGGTGGATTTTCAATGTTCATCACAGGGGACTTTCCCTTGAATTTTTTGTACGACTCCCACGCCGCGTTTCCAAAACTCTGCACGCTTTGCTGCATCGTGTATTCCTCGGCGGGTTTGTAAATCTGCGGCCTCAATCTCTCAAGGCTCTGCTCCAAGAATAAAAGCGCTTCCGACTGTATTTTGGGATTATGAGATTCAATGGTATCTCTTCCGTCCTTAATATTAAGTATTTTTGAATATTGCTTGGAAACTTCTTTAAGATAGTCCCTTTCCTTGTCATCCCCATACTTGTATGCCTTGTTGAACAAAGTTTGCACGGATCTTTCAGCCTCTTTAATATACGCTTCTGCAGAATATATTTTTTTTACCTGTTCAGTTTCTTCGGGTTTTAAAGACACGCTCTTGTCACCCAATGACTGCTGAAGATACTTTCCTATAAAAATGGGATGAACATCCTTAATTATTCTTTCTGCATTTTCCCTGTGAAATTCCACTTTGGATATTGAGTCTTGCCATTCGGTGTTGTTAAGAACCTTTAATCTTTTGCTGACATCATAAGTTTCTTTTTCAACTTCACCTTTCTCATTTATTAAAGGCGAGTAATATTCTTCTTTCTTCACGACGCCAATCTGCCCCGTTTCCTGATTGACAACCGGCATCATCAAAACCTCCTCTTTCTCGTCCTTTTCTTTTTTCCATATGGGCCCCGGGGCGGCGTTTGTCGTGTGAAATGTGACTGAAATGTTTCCCTTTGAGTCTAGTTCGTGGCTTCTTTCCAAAGCCTGCAGAATTTTTTTCTCCGCAAGCTCTCTTTGCAGTTCGTCATATCCCCTGTCCGTGGCTCCAGAAGCCTCAACCAAGGGGCCGTGAACTGTGATGTCCACTCCCACAAGCTTTGCCATTTTTCCGACTTCTTTCATGTGCTGTTTGGGAATCGAATCAACAATCTCGGGATTCAAAAGAGAAAGTTCAACGACTTTTTGCCCGGTTGAAATTGACTTGCTTAGATTTGTGAGTATGTCTCCCTGCTGTCCAGGAGGTGCCGAAGGAGTTCCAAGAGAATTTGCCTGAATTCTGTATCCGGTAAACAAAGAGTTATAGTTGGGATTAAGAGAAGAATACCCTCCCTGATACATGTCTTCTATATGATAATCTCCCATTTGCCCCTTTTATTAGTCACCTTATTAACAATATCCGTATATGTTTATTAATCTAACTATTTTTTTTAGAGTTGTTAAAAAATTTTTAAATTTTATTGAATTATTATAAATAAAATGGCTCACTCAGCGATTACGCATACGCTTCGCGAAACACTGAATACACCAGGATTTTACCAATAAGCGATTACGCAAGAAATCAAGGTAAATCCTTGCGGATTTAGCATCGGCGCTTCGCGAAACGCTGAATAACTTTTCATTCGTTTGCCCATTGATGTAGGTTGTTAATATGAAATTTTTTATTAGTTTTTTTATCAATTGTGAGCCGAAATAAGGCGAATCAAATTTTAAATACTTACTTCACAAAGCTTATGTGTAATCTCTATTAAAAAAATCTTTATTCCAGAAATATTTAAAAACTTCCCTGACAATTTAATAAAATGAAAAAGAAAGGTGATTTCAGTTCAAGTCTTTTAAACAGGTTTGCATATTCAATAATAACTTTTCTTATGGTTCTTCTGATAGGAGTAAGCGTTTATGCCTTCGGAACCCAAAACCCCGGGACATTCGGGCACTCCGCAAAAGAGCTTGACTTATCTTCAGGGATTGAGGGAAACGCTGTTTTCAACGGAAATGTTCAGGCGACAGGAACAATTCAATCAACGGCGGGAGGATTTAAATTCCCCGACGGAACAACCCAGACAACGGCAGGAGGGGGGGCAGTTTCTTATCCGGGGTATTACACGGGAAACCTTTACAATAATGCGCATACGGACGCAAACTGCATTTCTGCGGGAGGCACAGTTGAAGAGTATCAGCAAAAGCTTTTCTGCAGAGTTCAAGGAGGTTCATGCCCTTCAGGATGGACAACATATAACAATCTTGGTTCTACTAGCTCTAACACGTGCATTACGCTTACCTATAGCGACAACCCGGCCAATCCGCAGATTAATGGTGTATCTTACTGCAACACTGGGAGTCATGAATTCACCAACAAGACAAGAGAAACCTGCAATTATGGTGGTGGCATTGTTTGCTCCGCAGGTATTATAGAAGTTGGTTGCTACT
>CAZLQA010000038.1:0-3747 GCA_964561665.1 Candidatus Woesearchaeota archaeon | reverse complement strand
AAGAATTTCGGACGGAAAAAAACTAAGAACCCCTTATTCAATTGCATCCTCTCCCGGAAAAGGTTTTGCAGAATTTTTCATAAGAATAATTGATGTTGGAAAAGCTTCATCCTATATGGGAAATTTAAAAAAAGGAGATGAGATTGAGTTGTTTGGCCCTGCCGGAAAATTTGTTATTGAAGAAAGCTCGAAACGCAAGGATTTATTTTTTATATCAAACGGCACCGGAATAACTGCTTTTTTGAGCATGATTTCCTCTGTCCTTGAGGAAGGATTCGGGAAAAAGATAATTCTTCTCGCGGGATTCAGAAATGAGAATGAAATTTTGTGCGAAAAAAGGCTGATAAATTTGGGAAAAAAATTCCCAAATCTTGAAATTCACAATGTCCTGAGCAAGCCTGAAAACGGAGATTACGCGGATGTGGGGTATGTGCAGGATTTCCTTGAAAAGCACCTCCCAAAAAATTTCAAAGGGGATTTTTATCTTTGCGGATTGAAAGGCATGATTGATGAGATAAAGGCAAAACTCGCAAAAAAAGGCGTCAAGGAAGAAAGAATCTTTTACGAGAAGTATAACTGACGGCTTTTTTTAATAAATTCTGTTTTTTAACTTGTTAAGAAAAAGACTCGTTGCACTCGCATATGATACGCCTAATAATACAAAACCTTCTTTCTATAACAACTCTATTTTTTAAATGTTTAACAAATCATAAAATCTGGGATTTTAAACAAAACTATAAATGACTAAAAATTTTTAAATGCAGGTTGTCATTTTATTATATGGAAAACAAAACTATGCTTTTCTTGGGCTTGGCTCTTTTTGTGGTTGTCGCGGGAGCCGTTTTTTTGGGTTTTTCTGGAAAGCAGGGAGGAAATATTTCGGGATTGTCCGTGCAGGATAACGAGATTAATGACCTCCTTTCAGGAGTCAGCCAGGAGGCATCTTCATCAAATAGTATAAAGGAATTCAACATGATTGCAAGGCAGTATGAATTTGTCCCCGAAACAATAATAGTCAACAAGGGCGACACGGTTGTGCTTCATATAAAAAGCGTTGATGTCGACCACGGAATTGCGATTCCGGAATTTGGCGTGAACCAGCCTCTTACTCCAGGAAGCGAGGAAACGGTTAGGTTTGTAGCGGACAAGAAAGGAACGTACACTTTTTTTTGCAATGCGTACTGCGGTTCTGGGCATGGCGAGATGAAGGGAACGCTTGTAGTAAATTAAGAAAATGAACCTCAGAAAATATTCTCTGATTGTCCTGAGAATTTCCCTAAGTTTCCTGTTTTTGTGGTTTGGATTCACAAGCATTTTCAATTACGAATCTCTTCTTGGCTATTTGCCTTCATTTGCATATTCTCTTTCAATATCTCTGAAAACAATCTTGCTTTTCAACGGAATTTTTGAAATTTCTTTTGGATTGCTGCTTCTGCTCGGATTTTACGTTAGAATCTCGGCGATTTTGCTTTCGCTCCATACATTGATAATAATGCTTTCCATCGGGTACAACGACGTTGTCGTAAGGGATTTCGGAATCGCTCTTGCAGCCTTTTCTGTTTTCCTCAACGGAGAGGATGAATGGTGCCTGCGCAAGAGGCTGAGAAAAAAATAGGAAAAAAATAAAAAATAAAATTAAGCGCTTATCGCGGATTGAATTGCATTCCAGGATGAGGCTACTTTTTGCCCGTTCACGATGAATGTGGGCGTTCCCTGAACTCCTGCGGCATTTGCTGTCTGCCCTATTTTCTGGACGGAGGAAGTGTACTTTCCTTTGTCAAGGCAGTCATTGAATTTTGTTGCATCCAAGCCGCTTATTTTTGAAGCAATTGTTTTGAGGTTTGCCTTTGAATACTTTCCGTCGTTTTCACTTGCTCCTGTGGAAGCTTTGAATATTGCGTCGTGCATTTCCCAGAATTTTTCCTGCTCGTTTGCGCACAATCCCGCTTCTGCGGCATAAATTGATTCAGCTCCGAGGAAACTCATTGAAACATAGATGAATCTTATCTTTCCCTGCTGAGCCATTTCCTGAAGATTTCCCGCAGCGCCTATTAAATCTCCGTACTGCGACTGATACTGGCTTACCCATGAAGGAAGTCCGGAAGCCATGGTGCAATAAGGACACTGGAAGTCTGAAAATTCCAGAACCGTGTATTTTGCGTCTTCAGGCCCCAAAGAAGGATACAGAGAGGAATCCGAGGTGAAAACATTCATGCTTATCGTTGCCCCGCCGGAATTTCCCGATGTTCCTGCGTTGCCGTTTGTGGCGTTTCCGCTGGAGTTTCCCGTAAAGACGATAAAACCCCCTATAATAATTATTGCCACGAGCGCGAATGTCGAGTATTTCCACAAATCCTGCTTCTTTATTGTTATCTCTTCACTCATTTTAACCTCCTTTCACTTTTCATTTATTTTACAGATAATTTTCCTTTTTATATTTTATGAAGATTATATATTGATTTAACAAGTGATTTCTATTTGAATCCTGTCGCTCCACTTCGTTCCGCTTAAAATTGATGTAAACTGTTAATTCGGGAAACTCGGGATTAATGGAAGTAAAAATTATTTTAGTGCTAGTTATATTAAAAGACAGCGAGGGAAGCGAAGAGAATTTTTTATTGTTTGATAATTTATCAAAATCAGTTTATGCGAAGTTATTGCACTATTATCACTCCGGTCATTCCTGGATGGAATGCGCAGTAGTAGTTATATGTTCCTGCTTTCGTGAAAGTGTGCGAGTATGTTTCGCCCGCTGTCGGAGAAGAGTAATATCCTCCTCCGCCTGCTCCTGATAACATTCCCGATTTTATTTCGTTTCCTGAATCAGAATCAACGGTGTGGCTTACGGAATCCTTGTTCGTCCACACAACAGTGTCCCCTACATTTATTGTTTGCTGCTTGGGATTAAACAGAAGATTTTTTATCTCAACACTGTATGTTTTTGGATTTTGAGTTGTTTCTGCACTTTGGTTTTCTTCTCCTGATGTTTCGGGGGTGCCTGTTGAAAGTTGTTGTTCGTCAGAGCTTTCCGGAGAGGTTGAACTGCCGTAATTTTTGCTGTTCAAAAAAAAGAAACCTCCTCCTATAACCAAGACGGCAATTAACAATCCCGCAACAATAAATCCCGCTTTCATTTTATTTTTTGAATTTTTTCATTATAAGTTTATTTGTGTAATATCCCCCGATGAATGCAAGAGTATGAACAATTCCAAAAGCCAATCCTGTTCCGAAAACACCCATGCCCAAGAAAGTCAGTCCTGCAAGTGAAATTCCAAAAGGGGAATACCCATAAAGCAACGGGAAAATATTGTAATACATTCCCCATAATGAAGCCACCATTATTCCTCCGACTGCCGCTTTAAGAAATTCCTTTTTCCTTAAATCAGTGAAAGACAAAAACAAGAAAGAAAACAAGGCATACGCAGCCATCTTTCCGAAAAAATATCCAAGAGTTTCCATTGGTTCTGAAAAAAGCAGATGCGAAAAATAGTCTATGACAAAAACGCCTACTGCCGCGATGATTATGGAGCTGATTGATATTTTCAGGTAATCCCTCTTTTTCATTACAGCATAAGAAAAAAATTATTTTTAAACTTATTGATTTTTTGGAATTTGCTTGAAATTTCTGATTTTATTGTTAAGAAATGCTGCTCGTTTCACCCACTTATTGGTAAAATCCTGGTTTATTCAGCGTTTCGCGAAGCGTATGCGTAATCGCTTATTGGTAAAATCCTGGTGTGTTCAGTG
>CAZLQA010000037.1:0-3974 GCA_964561665.1 Candidatus Woesearchaeota archaeon | reverse complement strand
TGTAGTCTTTTGGAGAGCTTTGCTTGACTTTTATTCCAAGCTTTCTTATTATGAACCGGTAAGTTCTTCCGATTTCCTTTCTTTCAACGTCCGAAGCGGTGGACATTTCATCCAGCGTTCTTGGAATGTTGTATGAGCGGCAGGCAATATACAAACACGAGGCAATAACGGATTCCATGCTTCTTCCCCTTACCAGCCCCCTTTGAAGGACATAATTGTATATCCTTGAAGCCTCGTCCCTAACGACATTTGGAAGATTAAGATATGATGCTATAACTCTAAGTTCAGCCATTGCAAGCCTCAGATTTCTTTCAATGCTTGTAGAGACGCGCTCCTGCCATTTTTTCAGCCTTAGAAACTTACGGGTTTGCCCAGATTCCAGCTTGTAAATGTCCGATATTTCCCCGACGTTTGTCGTTAGTCCTCTATCGAATTTCTGCATGCTTATCGGGGCACCTCCACGCCCTTTTTTTTCGCCTTTGTCAAATTTGCTTTGCAAGTCAATCCCTGTGTCAACCATTTTCTCCTCGACAACCAGCCCGCAGTCATTGCAGACAACTTCCCCGAGATTCACATTATGAGTCAGGTTTGCGCCTCCGCATTCAGGGCATTTTTTTATAAAACCGGTAGCCATATTAGTTGCAGGAATTTACGTAAGGTTTATAAATGTTTCCTATTTATAAATCTTCCTTTTTCTGTAATACTCTAAAGTGATAATATATCTTTAAAAGTGATTACTTAACAAGAATTCCGTTTAACACGCTTTCCTGGCTCGGGCGGTTGGTTATTTTTACTTTTCCAATCTCCGTTTCCACAATTGTTCCCTTGGTTATGACATTTTGCCTAGCGAGAAACCTGTTCGAGGGGGTTTCAAGGACATTTTTTATCATAACTTTTTTCCCTTTTTCGTTTAACTTTACATTTACAATGTTTGTTCTTAAAACAACCCTTTTCCTGCTTCCGCCCCTGATTCTTTTTATTTTTTCCCTTCTTTCTCCAAGCTTGATGGTGTTTTTTTGCCCCGAAAGCTCATAATGCTTTTTCTTTCTTCTTTTTATGTACTTCCCACCCGAGCTTTTCTTTCCTTTTTTCATTTTGATTTATTTTAGAGGCGCGGAATGATATTTAAACCTTTTTATAAAATCCTGTTGTATTCTGGATGCTCCAATTTTTACCATCTTGCAAGAATTAAATTTGTTCTCTGATTAAAGAATGGATTTGCGCACGGAGACTAATTATTAAACAACACTTTTACTAAAGAAAAATTTATAAACAATTTTGGACGAGGTAATTTATGGCTAACGGAATAGAAAGACCGCTGGACTTGCTGAACAATTCGAAGAACAGGGAAGTATTGGTTCATTTGAAAGGAGACAAGCAATTTGTTGGAACCTTGCTGGCTTTTGACATACACATCAACTTGGTTTTGGACAACACGAAAGAGATGCAAAACAACGAGATAAAAAGAAACATGGGCTTGACTTTTTTGCGAGGGGACACAATAATCTTTATTTCTCCTTCTTCTGCTAACACAAAGAATTAGTTTTGGATTGTTGACTGGGTGAATATTGAATAATTCACAATTTATATAAAGAGATTTTTCTTTTTCTGCTTAATGATAAGGATAACTTTCTTGGGAACGTCCTTTGCAATCCCCACTGAAAAAAGAAGCCACACGGGAATTCTTATGATTTACAAGGGAGAGAACATTTTGATTGATTGCGGAGAAGGAACGCAGAGGCAGTTCAGGAAAGCAAAGCTTAATCCATGCAAGGTGACTAGAATTCTCCTTACCCACTGGCACGGAGACCATGTTCTTGGCTTGCCCGGGCTGCTGCAGACTCTTTCCCTTTCGGGATACGGAAAAACTCTTTTTATTTACGGCCCGATAGGCACGAAGGAGTTTATGAAAAATATGATGAAAGCGTTTAAATTTCAACTGAATTTCAAAATTGAGGTAAACGAGCTTTCGGGAAAAAAGAGATTTTTTGAAACTGATGAATTTTATCTTGAATATGAGAATATGATTCATGGCGTTCCGTGCAATTCCTATTCTTTTGTCAAAAAAGGGCAGATTAGAATTGACAAAAACAAATTGAAAAAATTGCAGGAAGTTTCAATTGAAAACCTTAAAAAATTGAAGAAAGGAAAATCCATAGTTCATAACGGGAAAAATATTTCCGCAAAGAACCTGACTTTTGCTGAAAATGACAAGAAAGTTTCTTTTGTCCTTGACACTTTAGTCAACAGTAAAATCCCTAAATTTGCCGAAAATTCAGACTTGCTGGTTTGCGGGGCGACATTTCATTCGGAGCTTGAATCTGAAGCGAGGAAGAAAAAGCATCTCACGGCGCTTCAGTGCGGGGAAATGGCAAAAAAGTCAAAATCAAAGAAATTAATCTTAACGCACATCAGCCAGAGGTATGAAAACAACCTGAAAAGGATTCTGGATGATGCGAAAAAAGAATTCAAGAATACAAGCATTGCGGAAGATTTTGAAAGTGTTGAAGTTTGAAATTTGCTTTGCTTGGAAAATTCTAATTGTTATTGAATTATTAAGCAAAAATGGCTCACTGCATTCGTATATGGATAATAATTTTAATGCAAAAACCAGTTAGTTTTTAGATAATTTTTTCATTAAATGTGAGTGAGTGGAACGAACGAGCCGTTTCTCAACTATCCTAAAATTTTTAAATCAGGCGGAATTTGGGTTTTTATGGATTATAAAAAAGAATCCTTGAAACTTCATGAAAAACTCAAGGGAAAAATTGAAACAAAATCAAAATACAAAATCCTTTCAAAGGAAGATTTGTCCTTGGTATACACTCCAGGCGTTGCATTTCCTTCCATGGAGATATTCAGGGATAAAGAAAAGATTTATGATTATACCATGAAGGGAAATTCTGTTGCAGTCGTATCCGACGGAAGCGCCGTTCTTGGACTTGGGAACATAGGTCCTGAAGCCGCCCTGCCAGTGATGGAAGGCAAGGCGGCTTTGTTCAAGGAACTTGCGGACATAGATGCTTTTCCCATTTGTTTGAAGGAGCAAAATACAGAAAAGACAATCGAGACAATAAAAAATATCTCCGTGGTTTTTGGGGGAATAAATCTCGAAGATTTCAAGGCTCCAGAGTGCTTTGAGATTGAGAAATCTTTGCAGGATTTGGGCATTCCCGTCATGCACGACGACCAGCACGGAACAGCCATTGTCGTCCTTGCGGCAATGATAAATTCCCTTAAAGTTGTAAACAAGGGCAAAGATATTAAGATTGTGATAAACGGAACGGGCGCAGCGGGGATAGGAATTGCAAAGATGTTTCTGGATTATGGACTTAAGAATATAGTGATGTGCGACACAAAGGGAATTGTTTATGAGGGAAGAAGCGATTTGAATGAATCCAAAGAAGAAATTTCAAAATTGACAAACAGGGAAAAGAAAAAAGGAAGTTTGGTTGATGCAATAAGAAATTCGGACGTGTTTGTGGGGGTGAGCAAGGGAAATTTGCTTAAGAGCGAAAATGTTTCCAATATGAGCAAGGATTCTATTGTTTTTGCAATGGCAAATCCGATTCCGGAGATAATGCCTGACGACGCAAGAAAAGGCGGTGCAAAGATTGTTGCGACAGGAAGAAGCGATTTTCCTAACCAGATAAATAATATTCTTGCTTTTCCAGGGGTTTTTCGCGGAGCTTTGGATGTAAAGGCAAAAATGATTACAAAAGAAATGAAAGTCGCGGCTGCGGAAGCGCTGGCGAAGATGGTAATGCCAAGCGAGGGGAAAATCCTACCTTCGCCCCTTGACAAGGAGGTTCCAAGAAAAATTGCCGAGGCTGTGAAAAAAGCATGGAATGAAAGGCAGAATTAATATTTTTTATTAAGCATCTTTTAAACATAAGCGAATTTAATCGTATCTTAAAATAGAAACATTTTAAATATAATTCTTTATTATAAAATTAAAGCCCCTGTAGCTCAGC
>CAZLQA010000036.1:0-4022 GCA_964561665.1 Candidatus Woesearchaeota archaeon | reverse complement strand
TCAAAGAAGCAACAAGCAGACGACAGGAACAATAAAGATTCCCACAGCGCTTGACAAGTCTGAAACCACGTTGATTGCAGCGGCGGTTGAAACCATAGAAAGAATAGGCCCAAGCGACGCCCAGATAGAAATCACAAAGATAGAGGACGTCAGGGGGAGCAAAAGGGACTTCATCATAGAAAGGGCAAAAAAGCTCATGGGAGAAGTTCATGGTTCCATGGAATCCAGAGAGATTTCAGAGCAGATTAAGGGCTCCTCAAGAGTGGACATAAAAGAATATGGAAATGAAAAGCTTCCTTCGGGGGACCTTTCAAGCAGAGAGATAATTGTCGTGGAAGGGCGCGCGGATGTGGTGAATCTTCTCAAATGCGGAGTGAAGAATGTAATAGCCATGAACGGAACAAACCTTCCCGAGGCAATAAGGGAATTGAGCAGGGAGAAAGACATAACTTTATTTGTTGACGGCGACAGGGGAGGAAAGCTCATAGCAAGAAACGTCGTGGACAACGCAAGGGTAAGAAACATAGCAACAGCCCCTGACGGAAAGGAAGTTGAGGAGCTCACGGGAAAGGAGATTTTAATGTGTCTAAGGAAGAAGATGCCTGTCGAGGAATTCTTCTCGAGAAGCAGAAGGTTTGACAGATATGAAATCCATGCGGAGTCCAAGAAAGCCTTGGGTTCAGAAAGCTCGGAGCCGGAGAAAGTTTCAATGAAAGAAATTTTCTCAAAGAACAAGGGTTCGGGAAAGGCGATTCTTCTTTCAAAGGATTTGGAGGAAATAAAGTCCGTTTCATCAAGGGCATTGAGCAACGCGCTGAACAAGCTTTCCGACAAAGAGAGCCCCTACGCGATAGTGATTGACGGCACGGTGACAGAGGCAATAATAAAAGCCTCGGAGGAAAAAGACGTCAAGGTTATTGTAGGAAGCAACTTCTCGGCAACAAGTTCAAGAATAAATCTTGTAAGTCTTTAATTTTATAATTCAGGAAACTCCTTGCGGGGTTTCTTTTTTTATTTTAATTTCTAAAAAATAATATCAATGATTTTGTTTAACAGCGATTACATATACTCTTAGTGAGATATGTGTTTAATTTCTGTTTAAAATTTGGTTCGCCTCTCGGCTTACAATTGATGGAAAATTATTGAAAAAACAGCCTTTTGTATTAACAGATTTTACCAATAAGCGATTACGCATACGCTTCGCGAAACACTGAACATACCAAGATTTTACCAATAAGCGAACGCAGTGAGCCTTTTTTTAGGAGTATAAGGTTTGATTCTGAAGAGTATGAAACTCCCGACATTAAAGAGGTTATGTCAAGGGTTTTGGAAGATTTCTGCGACTCCAGCCTATTCAAATAAGCTTTCCCTATATAAATCCAAATTTCACTTGCTGTTCCTCACAGTGAGTACTATTAAGTTATAGGTTTATGTTATCACCATAAAGTTTATAAACAATTTCTTGATAAAAAAGGAAATGGAAACATTGTTTCCTAACTTAAATAAAATGAACAAAACAAAGATGAACAAAAAGAATTTTTTGGTTTCTTTTTTGACAGTCCTAGCTGTCTCACTCTTTGTAATTACAGCTGTCAGTGCTGCAACAAGCGAACTTGTCTCTGTTGATTCTGTTAAGATTAATGGGGTTGAAGAGCAGGGAAACGAAGACGTAAGCATCATGGCCGGGGAAAAGATATCTGTTGAAGTTATCTTCACGGCTCTTGAAGATGCCTCCGATGTAAGGATGAAGGCAACTCTTGAAGGCACAAAGCTTGACTCTGAATCCGAGGTTTTTGTCGGAGATGTTGAAGACGGAAAAAGATACATCAAGACATTGACTGTGAAAGTTCCTTACGAGCTTCAGGACGAAGCAAGCGACAACCTGGCTCTTGGAATCAAGGTATGGAACGGAGATTTCAAGACAGAACTCGATGAGATGACTCTCAGAGTTCAGAGGACTTCATACAATGTTGATGTGATGGATGTAAGCTTGCCCCAGTCGGTAAGCGCGGGACAGACAATTCCGGTGGATATTGTTGTGAAAAACACAGGATACAACGACCTCCAGGATTTGTATGTAACGGCAAAAATCACCGCATTGAATGCGGAAGCAAAAGCTTACTTCGGCGACTTGGTTGCGCTTGAAACAGGCACAGGCGATGAAAAGGAAGCGGACACTGTAAGAGGAAGGCTTTTCTTGCAGGTGCCTTATGGCGCTGAAAGGGGAGTTTACTCTTTGGAAGTTGAAATATCAAACAATGACATGACTGCGAACAAAGTCAAGCAGTTTTTCATTGAGAACGAGCTTCCTGGAACAGTGATAAAGTCAGGCAACAGCCTGATACTTGTAAACCCTACGAATCAGTTGAAAGTTTACAGCCTCATTCCTGATGCAGGCACAAGCGTAAGCGAAAGCGTTGTTGTAGTTCCAGCAGGAACAAGCAAGACAGTTGTAGTCAACCCAGGTTTGACAGGTTCAGCCGTGAGTGTTTTTTCCGGAGAGAATCTTGTTGGAAAGGTTGAATTTACAGGAAGTGAATCCTCGGCATCAAGCGGTGTCGTGGTTTTGACAGTGATACTCGCAATAGTTTTTGTGGTATTGCTTGTGGCATTGATTGTCTTGGTAACAAAGAAGCCTGAAAAAGAAGAATTCGGAGAAAGCTACTACTAAATTTTTATTTTTTATTTTTTATTTATATTTTTAATAATAAAGAAAGAAGAAAAGAACAAAAAGAAAAATGGCAGAAGAAAAAATAATAGAAGAGTCATATGCAGATATGGAAAGAGCTCTAGTTATAGAAGCTATAGAAGATAGAGAACGTATGATAAAGAAAACAAAAAGAATGTACAAAATCGTAAAAAATGCAACTTGGGGGTTAGGAGCACTAAGCTTACTTCCCATTTATCTTTCAGCAAAAAGCATAGATAACCTTCTTCAATATGATAGTTTCTCAAGTCCGGATAGTCTTAACATTATTATGATAGGAGTTGTTTTGTTAGGAACTGGTGTTGGTATACTAAACTTAAGAAGAAAATCAGATTATATCAACAGACTAGAAAAGGATTTAAGTGAATTAAAAGATAAAGATTTTTTTCTTACATAGGGGGTATGCTCAATCTATGATTAAAATGAAAAGGGAAGATATTAAGTAAGTTTTAACTAACTAACGGCACAAACAAAAATCCCGGAAACTCATTTATGACTTTTAATTTTCCATTTTCTTTCCTGAATGATGTTATTGCCTGGATGTAAGAATTACCCACTGGAGCGACCAGAATGCCTTTGCTTTTTAACTGAGAAATCAAATCCTTTGGAATTTCTCCGGTTCTTGCGCTTATCAAAATCCTGTCGTAAGGTGTTTTTTCTCTCAATCCAAGATTTCCATTTCTGTTGTAAATTTCAATATTTTCATAATCTTTAAGATTTTCTTCAGACTTTTCAAATAATTCCTTTATTACCTCAACGCCGTAAACTTTTCCTTTCTTTCCGACAATTTCCGACAACAAAGCCAAAACATATCCGCAGCCGCTTCCGACTTCAAGAATTCTCTGCCTTTTCCTAACTTTAAGTTCTTTTAGCATAACTGCAATTGTGTAAGGCTGAGAGATTGTCTGTAAAAATCCTATGGGCAACGAAATGTCTTCATAAGCTCTGTGCTTTAAATTCTCGGGAATGAAATCCTCCCGCCTGACTTTTGAAAAAGCATCAAGAATGCTTTTGGGAAATCCCTTTTCCTTTAAGCTTTCAATGAGAACTTGTTTTTTATGATTCATTTTATCAGCAGGGGTTGAATGTTTAAATATTTTTTATCACAACAATCTTTTTAAAATTAGAAAAATTTAATATTAAATGGAAAGAGAGATTGAAATATCTTTTATGAAGGGGGCCAATCCTTCAAATAAGAGAGTTAATTCTGAACTTGGATTCCTCAGAAGTATAAGAACGTGGGATGGTGACGATGGAGAAACAGGGAGAAGAGAAATTAGAGTCCTTAATGAGCCTAAGCAGGGAGTGATGTATC
>CAZLQA010000035.1:0-4034 GCA_964561665.1 Candidatus Woesearchaeota archaeon | reverse complement strand
GAAGTTATCATTAAATGAACAGAATTATCTGGCAATTCTTTCATATCTTCACTTGAAGAACAAATTATCTTATTCAGAAATTTATCTGAAACTTTATTCTCTTTTTCAAAATAGTCTTTTTGTCCATTTTCTCCATTTATATTTTTATACATTTTAGAATTATAGAACTTTGAAGAATCATGATTAAGTCTCGCAGATACTCCAAAAGAACTTGTTTGTGTTCCGTTTACCATTTTATTTATTTCTTTTTATCATTTAAAGGTTTATCCCAATATGGAGATTTACACGAAGGACAAACAACAGGCACATCTTCGCTTCTTGTTATCCACCCATGCCCGCACCTTTCGCATCTCTCAAATATAGAATTTGTGCTCCGCTCAAAGTCATATGAGCATGCTTCTTTGAACCCTTTTGATAGACAATAATATCAGTTAACCATGGCTCTCTATTATAATCAATAACTTTAGCTTCGTGAGGACGTTCAATTTTCTCTTTTTTCACTTCCTTTTTATTTTCTTTCATAGCAAAAGTATGTAACTCAAAGTTAAAAAACCTTACGATAACACCCGACAACGCAACAATGCTCCGTGATAAAAACCTTTTTATAATCTCCTTGCAATATATATAAAAAGAGGCAAAATGGAACCGATTGTTCTTGCAGGATTACTTGGAGGAATAGGTGGTATCACAAGAGGAGTTATTGGCTTGCTGAAAGCTCTTTCATTAAGAAGAAAAGTTTTATGGGGATATTACGTAATAACTGTGGCTGTCGCGCTGATTATAGGTGTTTTTGTGGGAATAGTTTTTGATTTTGACCCGAGGCTTTCGCTTCTTGCAGGTTATGCAGGGACGGACATACTTGAGGGAATATACAAGAGCTTCAAGGTTGAAAAGGTTTACATCAAAAAGGGAAAATGAGAAAACACAGGTATTACAGGCAGAGACGTCGCAAGTTTAGGGGACATAGAAAACATCATAAAAAAAGAAATCCAATATTTATAGGGATTATATTAATGATAACTTCTTTAGTTTTATTTAGATTATCTTTTACTAATATATTTCTGAATAGTTCAGGAGTGTTTATGTGGTCTATAATATTAAGTATAGGATTGTTTATAGCAGGAGTCTTGGTATTAATTGCATGGTGGAGAAATAATGTCTCCATGTTCACCACAAAACATAATGTCCGTTGGAGATAACATGCCGAATATTACAATTAATATTGATGAGGATGTCAAAAAAATTCTGTCAAAACGCGCGGAGACAAATCTTTTCACATTAAGGGAGCAGATTGAGGACATTCTGAGAAAAAGCGCCGTGAGGACAAAGTCAGGAGCGAAGTATCAGGCAGTAAAAGTGGACGACGCGCTTGTCGCCGTTTTCTCAAGGGAAAGACGCGGAAGAAAAAGAAAAAAAAGAAAATAGTCACTCCAAACTTTCACAGGCAATGCTGTTTCCATCCTTGTCAAGCTGATGAATGTCGCCCGTCTCCTGAGCACAGAAATCAAAGGCTTTTTGGGCTTCTTTCTGGCTTGAAAAGTCATCGCAATTATATGAATCAGATTTGCAGTTATAAGTTGTTCCTGCATTGTTTTCTTTTTCCTGGAAAATTAGCGTGACTAAAACAAAAATTCCAAGGATTATTAGCGCAAGAATTCCTAAAGCCCATATCACCAATTTATTCATGTTATACAAACAGGAACAGGATGTTTTATACTTTTCGAATTGTAAAAGCGCCCGATTGGAGTTAAAATTTAATTCCTTCTTCATTTAATAAGCCAAATAAGAATTTTACTAATGGTCTCAAATTCCCCCTAATTTGTGAGGATTCTAATGCAAGATAGTATATATGCTTCTTTTTGTTTGGAATATTAATCATCGGATATTTATTTTTGTGTAATATAAAATTCATTAATAATCTCCCGACTCTTCCATTCCCGTCAATAAAAGGGTGTATTGTTTCAAAAGCGGAGTGAAAGTAAGCCGAAATTATCAGGGGATGCAGTTTTTTTTTATTTTTTGTGTACCATGTAAGCAGAGAAGCCATTTCATTAGGAACTTCTTCTGGTTTTGGAGGAAACCATTCAGCCCCCCTGATATAAACCTGAACTTTCCTATACTCGCCAACTTGCTCTTTTAACTCTGGCTTTAAAGTGTTTTTAACAACTATTTCATGAAGTTTCAAAATAAATTCTTTTGAGATGTCCTTCTTATAATCTAAAATAAAGTCAAATGCCTCTTTGTGATTTATTACTTCGTTTATTTCCCTTAATGATTTTTGAGGGGCTACTCCTTCAAATAAAAGTCGGGACGTTTCTTGTAAAGTTAAGGTATTTCCCTCAATGTTTGTGGAATCATATGTAAATAAAGAAACAAATGATTCATATTTGTTTTCCAGCGGTTCTCTTGACAATAAATATCTCTTTCGGATTTCTTCTAATTTTCCTGCTTCTTCATTCAGGAGTAATGTGGGTAGAAGAAATAACTCTTTATCAGCTTCTTTTTCTTTCTTTTGCAAATCTTCTTTTTTTAAATCAATTCCAAGATAAATCCTCTTCTTCCCCACCCTATTCTTTTCTCTTATTGATTTAGCTCTATAAAAATATTTTCTGCCATTTTTCTTTTTTATTTCAGTATAAGCCATAAAATTATATACGTCTACACTACTTATAAATCTTTCTGTATTGTAGACGTAATAACACTTTCCCATTTCTCACTCTCCTCGTTCGAATTGTAAGAACGCCCCGACCGAGATTCGAACTCGGGTCACCGCCGTGAGAGGGCGGCATTCTTGGCCTCTGAACTATCGGGGCTTTTTTTATCCTAGTTCCAAGTTATTTATAAGAATTGTGTTAAGGGTGCTTTGTTTAACAAGCAGCTTCTGTTTAATAATAAAAGACTTAACTAAGAAATAACTGGTTCTTACATTAGCTATTTATACTAATAAGCGAACGACGAAGGAGCGAGCCATTTTTATCTGTTGTTTAATAAGTCAATAAAAATTAGGACATTCTAAACAAGAATTCACCCGACAAGAAAAACTTTGTCGTTTGGCCTGACTCTCTCGGAGACTTTCAATCCTATATTATCCCCCTTTTTTCCTTCCCTGACATCCTTTCTGTCAATCTGCATGCTCTCGATTTTCTGGGTGAAATCCGTAGTGTTTCCCTTTATATGAATTTTGTCCCCTATTTTTATCTTTCCCTTGAGCTCCAAAGCCGCGACATCCACATGGGTAAAATAGCTCAAAACCTTTCCAATCTCCTTTTCTTTAACCATATTTTATCAAAGATTTTGGATTATTTAAATTTAGTGATTATTTCGCATCCTAATAATGCTTATATATCCATAATTGTTGTGAAATGTATGGCGTACACAACTGAAGAAGTTTGCCCCAAATGCAAGGGAACGGGAAGAGTCAGGGACAAGGACGGAACGGTTCATGTTTGCTATGATTGCCTGGCTAAAGGAAAGATGGACCAGCATGAAAAAAATCCCAAAAGCGCCAAAGATTTTGGAATAAAATTGTGATTCTGGATTTTTAATTCAATACTAATTTATCATTGATTATCCCTCTTGGTAATCAAAGGCAGATGATTATAGCCCCGCCAGGATTCGAACCTGGGTCGCAAGAGCCAGAGTCTCGCATACTTGACCGCTATACTACGGGGCTTTTTTATTTTAATTGCAGAGGATTTATAAGTCTTATTTTAACTTGACTTGCTTAAAATTGGTTCGCCCCACTCGCACCCGCACTCATTATTAATTAAAAATTGCCTCGTGCAAATGCTCTACTCCCGAATTCGCACGAGTTTTTGGTAGTTAAAATACTCTCTATCACGAAATCGCTCGGCCCATAACAATAAAAAAATTAATAGAAAACAACTTTTTGTGCTAATATTATTACCAATATGCGAACGAATGAAAATTTATTCAGTGTCTGCCGAAGCGTATGCGTAATCGCTTATTGGTATAATCCTGGTATGTTCAGTGTTTCGCGAAGCGTATGCGTAATCGCTTATTGGTAAAATCTT
>CAZLQA010000034.1:1728-4495 GCA_964561665.1 Candidatus Woesearchaeota archaeon | reverse complement strand
AAAGCATTATTCCAAGTGTTTGGGGTTACGAGGAAATAAAGCGCTCCTTAGTTCTACAGTTATTCGGAGGGGTTAAAAAAATTCATATTGACGGCCAAAGAAGAAGAGGTGATATTCACATATTGCTTATAGGAGACCCCGGAGTCGCAAAGTCCGTAACGCTGAATTTCATGGCGGAGATTTCTCCAAAAGGAAGATATGTCGTCGGGAAATCGGCATCGGGAGCGGGACTTACGGCGGCTGTCGTGAGGGATGATTACATAAAAGGATGGTCATTGGAAGCGGGAGCGATGGTGCTTAGCAACAAGGGGCTTGTGTGCATAGATGAGCTTGAAAAAATGGATGCGAACGAGAGAAGCTCCATGCACGAGGCGATGGAACAGCAAACGATTACAATTTCAAAAGCTAACGTCCAGGCAACATTAAGAGCGGAAACTTCCGTGCTCGCGGCGGCAAACCCAAAGCTTGGAAGATTCGACCCATACCAAAGTGTAGCCCAGCAAATTGACCTCCCTCCGACATTAATCAACAGGTTTGACGTCATCTTTACATTAAGGGACATACCAAACAAGGAAAGAGACACTAAAATCGCCCACCACGTGCTTCAGGAGCATACAAAAGAGGGAAAAGACATGGTAATCCCCAGAAATCTTTTCAGGAAATATGTTGCATATGCAAAACAGAGGGTGGTTCCAAAGCTAAGCGAGGAAGCCGTGGAGGAAATTGAAAATTTCTACATTGACTTGAGGAACAAACCCGTTTCATCCGACGCAATGCTAAAGCCGATTCCTATTTCCGCAAGGCAGCTTGAAGCGCTTATAAGAATGTCCGAGGCTTCCGCAAAAGTCCGCCTTGACAATGTTGTAAGAAAAGAGGATGCAAAAAAAGCAATTGAAATAATAAAGTATTATCTTTCAGAAGTCGGTTACGACTACGAGTCCCAGACTTTTGACATAGACAAAATTTCCGGAATGACAACCTCAAAAAGAAACAAGGTTTTCATAGTCAGAGACTTGATAACCCAGCTCGAAAGCCGTCTTGGAAAACTCATTCCGATAGAAGAAATTGAAAACGAGATTAAGGGCAAGTTGAGCAAGCAGGAAATTGAAGAGGCGATTGTTGAACTTAAAAAAAACAGCATAATTTTTGAGCCAAGAGGAGGTTATGTGCAAAGAGTGGGATAATGAATGAAGAAAAATTCAAAAGAAATATTGCATACAAGATAAGAATAGGAGAAATCCTTAATGGAAAGCCCGTTATAGAAAATGAAAAATTCTCTTTTCTTGACTTCAACGGAAAAAGAGTCATAAGAATAAATCTTGTGGGAAGCATAGTGGACAAGTACAACAGCGAAGGCGAGAAAAAATATTCATTTCTTACAATAGACGACGGCTCGGGACAGATAAAAATGAAGGCTTTCGGAGACGATTCCGAAAAGCTCAAGGACATAACGCACGGGCAGGCGGTGGTAGTGATAGGCTCGCTAAGGTATTTCAACGGAGAGATTTACATTTCCCCAGAGATAGTGAAGGAGCAGCAGCCAAAATATGTTCTCCTTAGAAAAATTGAAATAGAAAAACAAAGGGGCGCAACTCCTTATTTTAATCCGAAAAGCGATGCTCCAAAACCAAACGCGCAAAAAGAGGAGATAAAAGACAAAGTCATAGAGATGATAAAAAAATCTGAAAGCGAGGGGGGAATTGAAACGGCAGAACTGAAAAAAAGGCTGAATGCTCCTTCAAATGAAACCGAGCAGGAAATACAAAAGCTCCTCGAGGAAGGCACAATATTCGAGCCGCGCCCGGGGAAAGTGAGATGGCTTGGATAAATTTTAAACAATTTCTTTAATGATTATGGAAAGAAGAAAATTTCTGTTAGGTTTGGCGTCCATTGGTTTAATGAATGTTCCGCGAAAAGCGCTGGTGTTATAGGGACTTTTCAAAGAGGAGTATGAAAGAAGATATGCATTCAACGGGAAAGTGAACGCGCCTCCTTTTGTTTCAAGAGATATAGAGGGAGACATAAACTTCAGGTTAAGAGATTCCTTATATGAAGCAAAGGTGGAGATTAGAAGCCCTAAAGATGAAAAAACATTTCATTACAGCATAAAATCAGAAGGGGAAGTAAAAAACGGATTTCTAAAACCATTTTCAACAATCACGAGGAAAAATCTTGAATTGTGGGTTCCTTTCTCAGACAGAAACGATGAAACAACTCTTGATTATTTTTATGAAAGCGACGAAACTTCCATAGGCGTCAGGACTGATTTCTATGACAAGGAAAAAAGAGTTGCAAGGACAAGCAGGAAATCAAGAAAACACAATGGAATAAATGGATTGGATTATATCTCCGCAATTATGCAGATTGTTTTGTCTAACAAACAAAACCTTGTTCTTGATAAAGTGGATTTGATAAGCAAAATGGGAAAATCCGCAACATGCCCCTTGGAGAATAAAAGAAAAAACGGAAGGAATTTAATCCGCCTTCTTCATGATGGCAAAAGCGCAAGTGTAAAAATCTCCCTGGCATTAAATGACGATTCAGAGATAACCGAGCTGTCTTTCAATACTGAAGGATATGGCATTATGGAAATGAATGTGGAATAATTAAGAAATATCAAGAAATTAAAAAATAAAAAATAAAATTATTTACTTCTATCGTGCGTCGTAAGCATCTTTAACCAAACCTGCCGCGCCGCAAACCGCTGCGCCAAATCCAGGAGTCATAAAATTAAAAGCAGCACCTGCTGCACTGCAATATCCTGATG
>CAZLQA010000034.1:0-1718 GCA_964561665.1 Candidatus Woesearchaeota archaeon | reverse complement strand
AGAAGCCGAGTTTGCTACCTTCTCAGCCAAAGGATTGTATTTTCCCAGTTCCCTTGGTTTGTCTCCCGTAACAACACTAACTACCGCTTCAGGTCCTCTTAAACCAGCGCTTAATCCAGCTGCAGGCACTCTCCAAACTCCGGATGCTCCATTATCTCTTACATCCTGATAAACTGTTTGAGCAAAATCAGGAACAGACTTCACAACTTCAACAGGAACCATCAATAGTCTCATGAATGCATTGTCTTCAGCGCGGGCAGAATTACCATAACTTAAAATTACTCCCCCACCCAAAACAAAAGCAGATGTTAAATTAGCTATTTTTCTTTCTATTCTCATTTTTACCTCCTTTCACTTATGTTTTTTATACTAACCTTTTTAGCTTTATAAGAATTATTGTCCTTTACTTTCAGCAGCATTTCTTGTCTTCATTGTTCGATTCAGGAATCTGTTCATCGGCTAATTTTAACCCTTCCCTGATTCTGTCATGAAGCTTTTTTTTAAAGACTTTCATCTTGACGGCGCTCAAAATATTTTTGTCTAATGCGGCCTTGAGGGGATTCTCCTTTGTATCCAACTCGCTTTCTCTGGGTTTTTCAAAGAACTCCCTGAATGTTTTATAATTGAAATCTATTTTTCCGTATCCCGGCGCGGCAAAATCATCTCCTTTATCTCCATTGTATCTCACAACTGTCAGGGCTTTTTCACCAGACATGTTTTCCATATCGCCGTTATAATAACCAAAAGTCAGTTCAACATTTCCGCTATTTTCCATTATCAAAACGCCAAAATATTCTTCAAATACATCCGGATTGGCGTCAATCTTGTTTCTCAGATACAGTCTGCAAACCCTTTCTTTTAACACTTCCTCATTTAAGCCATTTTTTTCAAAAACATTAACACACGTGTTTATTTCAGGCCCCGTTTCTTCCTGCCCCGCGTGAGCCTGGGAAACAAAGGGCTGAAAAGGTTTGGTTGGAAGAGTTGCAATTTTATAAGTCATCTCGGCAACTTCTTTTGCAATCTTAATCGGAAATTCTCGGAAAGACCCGCATGCGGAAAGCATTGAAACCAAAGAACCCGCAAGCAAAATTCCTTTTCCGGCAGAAAAAAACTTTTCAATACCCATCACCAATAACAATCAATTTAACTTAAAAATCTTACTTTGCATTCTTGATAGCCTGCGGCAAAGAGCCATTCACCATTAGTGTGTAAGCGATATCATTAATCAATCTTTTATTTATTTCTCTTATTTTTTTCATATCAGGATTGCCTCCGTTGAGCAATCTCTGTTTGCATTTCTTATCAATTTCTCCAACTTCATCATCCGGAAAAGATTTCGCTATTGAGAACATCTGATAGGGCATTAATCTGTCATCAAAAAAACCTTTTTCACTTCTTGGCCCGTAAAAAACAGCATACTGACAGGAATCCTTGTCATAACTCCCTCTTATCAAAATGAAATCTTCATTAAAAGGTATTGCCATGAAATTAAAAGATAATGAGTTTTCCAGTCTCACCCCCATTGACACCCTGCACAAAGAGGATTCTTCTATGCATTCCTTAAATCCTGAAACCCTGCTGTAAATCATATCATAAACAGCGTTAAGAACATTCCCCTCTAACCTGTCAGGAGCTTCCGCAGAATAAGACGGAGGAAAACCAAGAGCCATGGAAAACAAAGCCGCGCCGCCGGAAGCTTTTGCCTTTTGAAACAT
>CAZLQA010000033.1:0-4820 GCA_964561665.1 Candidatus Woesearchaeota archaeon | reverse complement strand
ATGGAATTAAATAAAATCTATAACGAGGATTGTTTGAAGACTATGGCAAAAATGCCAGAAAACTTTGTAGATTTAACTATAACATCTCCACCCTATGATGACTTAAGAGAATACAAAGGATATTCTTTTGAATTTGAAAAAATAGCAAAAGAATTATTTAGAGTTACCAAAAAGGGTGGAAAAACTTAGACCTGTAGTTTTCGGACAGTTATCGGACACTTTCAACTTTTCGGACTGTGTTGGTAACTTTTATCTGAACATCTGTTTTATGTCCATGTAAAATAACTGCTTCAACATCCTTTATCTCATCTAAATTGTAACCCATAATTTTTAGCCATTTTTGAGCTTCTTTATCCTTTTTCCACTTATCAAATTTTTTTGCTATTGTCTTTTCATTAGCAAAACCGCCCTTGGCTGTTTCCGAGCCAATTCTTACTAAATCATTCATAAAATTACTTATTCATAACCAACTTAAAAAGTTATCTAAAACACCCGTAGATGCAACAATGCATTATCACGGCAATTTTTGATTGATTTAACTCGTTAAGCAATTGCGTTGTTATACTCAGACATTTGTCATAAACATAAATCAATTTTGATTTAGCTCTTAAAAACCATAAAAATATTTAAATCGTTTGTTCCTTGGTTTTTTATGGCGTTTTGGGGAGATATTTTTTCAACGACAAGCATTTTGATTCTGGCTGCGATAATTCTTGTTGTATGGGTGCTGGTTGAGTTTAAAAGATTCAGGCACCAGATTTTTGCAATCTTTCTTATAATTTTTATAGTGTTTCTTTATGTGGGGGCTGTAAAGGTTTTCAAGGATACTTCGGTTGATTTCTCCAGCCCATCGGGGATGGTTGATGCGGGTAAGCTTTATTTTTCGTGGCTTTTTTCGGCGTTTGGAAATATAAAAACCATAACTTCAAATGTGATACATACGGATTGGAGCGGAAATTCAACGAAAAGTTAGGATTCGTAGATTTTTCTAAAATCTCCTATTTTTATTAAGTTATTAAAACAAAAGTCTCACTGCGTTCGCATATTGACACAAGCTGTTAAATAAAAACCAAAGATATAATCACTTGAAATGGTTGATTGATATAAAATAAAATTTTGTTTTCTGATTAACCAACGGCTTTTCAAACTAAAACTACCTATTGAATGAGTTGATTCGTAGTTAGATTTAAAAAGATTGGTTGCTAATTTGTTTTGTAATGGCTGCAAAAAGAAGGGTGAAAAGAGGTTCAAGAAGGGCTGGAAGAAATTCAAGGAGCGCCTCAAGAGTCTCCGGTAAATCCATGGATTACAGGAAAAAATTGTATGTTTCTCTGAGAAGTCTCATCACATTCGCGGTTTTGTCCGCTGTTTCATACATCCTTTACGGATATGTTGCAAAGGAAATTTATGCAAACTTCTTTTACATAACGGCAATTGTTTCCGGTTTTGTCGCAATTGCATTTTTGATGGTTTACCTTATCCTGCTGTTTATGAAGTGGCTTAAGAAATAATTTTTTATAATTCTTAATCTAAGATTATCTATGGTGGTTTTGACTAACGGTTATTATGTTTGTGAAGAGTGCAAACTTAAATATAAGGAAAAAATTTTGGCCCGAAAGTGCGAGAATTGGTGCAGAAAGCATAAAAGCTGCAATCTTAAAATAACCCAATATGCTATTAAATGATTATTTATTTTCCGTTTTTGGAACTAACGGTAATTCAATAAACTTATTAAACAAATATTCTATATTACAAAAATGCCTCAGTAGCTCAGTCGGTTAGAGCGCGACATTGGTAGATTGCGCAATCAATTCCAAAGATGTCGAGGTCCTGAGTTCAACTCTCAGCTGAGGCTTGTTGACTAGAACTGCCTTATATAGGGTGATTTTATTAATTTTTGAATTCCGTTTATATGAATTCTTAACACAGGACGGGCTGTTTTTATTCCTCTGCTTTTGAAGTAACGATATAATTCATTAAGTGTAAAGGGTATACTAATTCCGTTACTCATAATAAACTCCCTGCTAGTCCTTGCCGTGAGAGCCATTTCATCAAATCTTTTGCTGCCTTTTTTGCCTCTAGATGCCCATTCAGAGTAAATCTTCTCAGCTTCACCAAGTCTTTTTACCAATAATTCTTTAGAAGGAATTCCCACATATTCAAGTTTAGTTGGCATATCTGGATTATTAAAAACCGATTTATAAAATTGTTCATCGGAGACTTTATAAAACCATTTCATCTTTTTCTGAAATGCCGAAGGAAGAAAATAAGCTCGAGAAATTGAAAAAAGACTATGCAAAAATCCGTAAAAAATACGGCCTGCCCGAATTTAACAGGCTTAATGAGGATTTTGGAATTGAAAAGGCATCCGAATCTGAAAGCGATTTTGTCATAAGGGAAATCAGGAGAATCATGATAGAGAAGGTTTACAATTATTTCAGTTTGATTGAGACTCTGCTCAACCCGTCAAATACGAGGATGTCTCTTATGTCTGCCGCGAAGACTTTGAGTGTTGAAGACAGGGAAAAACTTTCAAGGATTTACAAGAAAATAGCCAGCATTGAAATAGAGCTTATTGAAGTTGATGTTGATTTCTCGGAAAAAAGAGAAGCCGAATTCGTGAAGGAAATTTACAAAACCTGGCAGGAAATAAAAGAAGACATCCTTCATACTGCAAGAACGATAAAGAAAAACTGGAACAATAAGTCGGAAAGCGTCGGAAAGGGCTATTTTGGTTAGTAACTGAATTGCAGTAATGTTTATAATCTTTCCAAAATCTCTTCATAAAAATGATAGAAATAACAAGATATATTCCTCCCGACTTAATGGCTAGATGCGGGTTTAATGGCAACAGGCTTGCGCGCAGAACTTTACACACTTATGGCAGAAAACTGGAAGTTTATGCCGGGCACTTCATGGATTTAAGAAAAAGAAGACAGGTAAACTTATTGTTGGTGGAACGGGACAGGGGGCCAAGCAGGGGAATTAACAGAAAGAGGAGTGATTTTTATTTAGGAGTTATTTTTGGGCTTCATCCTGGAGAGGAAGGATGCGATTGTAGAGAATATGATAGACAAGCATCCAAAATTGCAACAAAAAGAAACAAGGTTGTTCTCAAAGATTTAGAAGTGGCTGTCAAACTTAAATTATCTGAGTTTGGTCATAAGATTTAATTTTTACTGAATTATATTGACTTGTTAAACAAGATGGCTCACTCAGCGATTAGCCATACGCTTCGCGAAATTTCTGCTTAAAATATGGCTCGCCTCTCGGCTTCACAATTAATAAAAAATAACCGGTTTTATACTATAATTATTACCAATATACGAACGCAGTGAGCTATTCTGCTTAATAAATCAAAAAACAGCGCTTATTTCTTTTCAAGGCTGTCAAAAATTTCTTCAAGCGAAATTTCAAGCAGCGCCACGGGCATTTTTATTCTCCACTTTTTCAGAATTCTTGGATGCACCTCGCCAAGGAACCCGATGGTTTTGCTTCCGTAGATTATTTCCACGGCTCTTCCTTGGATGAAATATTCTGGAAAGTTTTCCGCTTCCTTGAACTTCACCTCTTTTCCGAGGGATTTTGTAAAATATTCAAGAATCTGCCTTGCCTCCGTGAAATTTCCAGGAGAAACCGCCAGCGAGAGGTTTTCCCTTTCCAAAGCCTCCGATTTTTCTCCCATTTCGAAAACCTTTCCTATCTCAAAAATTTTCTGGGGGTATTCGACATCTATGTTTTCAGACAAAACCTTTAGAAGATAATGGGAGAGATTTTTCCTCAGGATGCCGTATTCTGTTTTTGATTCCTTGAGCTCTATGAACCCTTCCTCTTTTAGGGACATCTTTTTGAACTGATCTTCCTTTGTTGTAAGATGATAATTGGAAACTTCCAAGATTCCCAAGCCTGTAAGGATTTCAGAAAACTTTCTTTTTAGATTTTCCTTTGAAGACTCCTCTCCAATCGTGGAAATCTCGGGAATTTCAGGGATGAAATTGTCATAACCGTATGCGATTGCAATGTCTTCTATCAGGTCAACTTCGTGAAGAATGTCCGTTCTCCATGAGGGAATGCTCACAATTTTATCTTTGTATTCATATCCCATTCTTTCAAGGAAATTTTTTATTTCTTTCTCTTTTAATTCCAGTCCCAGGAACCTGTTAACATTTTCGATGGAGATTTTCATTTCTTCCGTTTTAAAGTCCGGCAGAATGCGCTTTGCCGAGCCGTATTTCACCTCCATCTGGCAGATTTTTCCGCCCATGTCGGACAAAGTTGTGGAGAGGATGTTAAGGCATTTTTCCAGTATGTTCATCTCAAAGCCAGAGCATTCAATAAAAACATCCTTTGTGTTTTCATTTATTTTTCCCGTAGTTTCCGAGTTTATTATGGGGGGCATGCTCAGGATGTTGTTTTCAGAGTCCATGAAGACGGGAAATTTTTCCTTTCCTTTAAGAAGGTGGGAATATTCCTTTCCCGCAGGGTGCTTTTGCAAAATTTCCAATCCCGTCATTTCTTTTTCGGAATCAAGGGGCCTGAATTTTATTTCCTTTGGAGCCATGGCTTTGAAAGTTATGGGAAGAGAGATTTTGTCTAGAGGGTAAATTCCTATTGCAACTTTTTTCCTCTTTCTTCCCATTGTGGCATGGAGTTTTTCCTGAACGTCTATAATCTCCTTTATTTTCCCACCGTCAAACTCTAACCCGCGGATTATTGCGCACGCGGTGTACGGGCGGATATTTTTAACTGATGAGTCAACATTGACCGTGTAATTCTTTTCGGGCTTGTTTGAAACGTAATTCTTTAGCCCCTTGTTTTTG
>CAZLQA010000032.1:0-5236 GCA_964561665.1 Candidatus Woesearchaeota archaeon | reverse complement strand
TGATGAGAATATGACAAGATTTTTTATGGCAACTTCCGACTGCGTTAACCTGCTATTTAATGTGACAAAACTTGCAAGAGAGGGAGAAATATTTGTGCTTAAAATGCCAACAATAAAGATAGGGGATTTAGCAAGAGCATACGCCGAAATCAAGAATCTCCCCGTGGGCAACATTAAAGTTATAGGGGCGAGAAAAGGCGAGAAAAAACATGAGGAGTTACTGCTTGACGAAGATGGAAACATAACACTGGAAAACGAGAATCTTTTTGTAAAGTTTCCCGCGTTTGCAAGCGAAGAAAACATATTAAATATGAAAATGCTCGGATTCAAGGAACAAGAAACAAGGCACTTTTCCTCAGACAAAAGCATTCTCCTTAATTTAGAGCAGATAAAGGAAGTTTTGTCGAAGGAAAAAGAATTGCTTTAAATATTCAAAAGAAAAATGAAAATATTAATCGTCCAAAAAAGATGGCTCGGAGGAGTGGGAAGCGTTGTAAGATACCTCAAGAAGGAATTTGAAAAACTTGGACATGAAGTTGAAGTGATTTCAAGAGATGATGACTTAAAGATATTCACCTTTGCGAAATCCTTTTTTAAATTGAGAAATGCAGTAAAAAAGAAAAAATTTGACATAGTTTACACCCAGGACTGGAGTATGACTCTTCCGTTGATTTTTCCCTATCACATCTTCAAGAAAAAACATTTTGCAGTTTTTTACGGTGAAAATCCCAAGTGGGAAGGATATGGATACTACTTCCAGAAACTTGCGGGAAAGATTATGGGAAAAAATCTTGTTGTTTGCACGGACCATTTAAAGCAGATGTTCTCTAAAAGCAACAAGATTTACAATAGAGTGGACCACAACACCTTCAAGCCAGACAAAAAAATGAAGAAAATAAAAAACAGCGTCGGATACGCAAGCTGGCTGACAGAAGAGTATTCTTTCCCCGAAATAAAAAAGGCTGTTGAGAGGGCCGGGAAAAAATTTATCATCGCAGAAAATGTTCCAAAGGGAAAAATGCCTGAATTCTACAGGAAACTTGAATGTTTTATCACTATTCCGCCCCATCATGCAGGGTTTACCCTTGTATATTTGGAAGCCATGTCTTCAGATGTCCCAAAAATAGTGGGAACAAATTTCGGAGGAGGTAGCGTGATTCCGATAACAAAAATTGAAGATTACCAAGGGGACATAGCAAAAGCAATATTAAATGCCAAGAAAGGAAACTATAGAAAATGGATTCTTGATAAAAATCTCACATGGGAAGACGCCGCAAAAAAATTGGAAAAGCTGTTTATGGGGAGAGAAAAATAATTTTACTTTTTATACTCATAAACGGCTTCTTTAGGATTTGTCTTTGAACCCAGTTCTATTGCCCTTCTAAGAACTCCGGGAGCATACGCAGGAGGCCAAATTTGATTAGGATAATGTCTGAACAAACCCAACTTTTTATATACATCAATTTCATGCGTGTGTTTTTCTAAACCATGTCTCCTTATGAATTCCAATGGTTCTTCCCACTCTGCTTTAGTCGCGTCTCCCGCATAAGGAAGGTCTTCGCCTAAAAAAACTCTTGCTTTTCGCAAGCCTTTTGAATCAAGTTCTTTTACTTCACTTATTCCTGCTTCTCAAAGGAAGATAAACTTCATCTGCTGTGCGCAAGTATGGAGAAATTCTATGTTTTAATGAGCTCACTAATCTCTTATCTTTACTTGCTTCAAAATTAAAACCATTGGGGTACATAAGCTCAATACCGTGCTCTTCCATCCCATATCCTCTCAAAAGAGATTCTTGGATACCTAGCAATTTCAAATAATTAATTCCTAATGCTTTTAAACAACTTTTTTCTTCACCAACGGCCAATTCAGAAGCATGTTTTATTCTTTCTTCTGAATTGTCCTTGTTTCCTTCCTTATCTCCGCTAATCCAGTTCGTGCGGGAAATGACAACAACATCTAAATCCTTTGAAGTTTCGAGTATTCCTAAATCCAATAGCATTCCTCCAAATGTCAAAGGCAAATCATCGCAATGCGGCGAAAAGAAAACTCTTTGTGTCATTTTATTGTAAACATAGTGCTAACTTTTTATTTATAAATATTTCTGTGATTTACGGCAAAATTTCCCTTGTCAAATCTAAGGATTTGCCTTCTTTAAGTTTAACGTCGATAATTTCGTAACCTTTTTTTTGCAAAATTGCCATGGCGGGAAAGTATGATTCCGGATGATTTTTCTTAATATGCTGCAATATAACCGCAATAAAATCATCATTAAATCCAAGCTTGCCTGTTATAGGATTTTCTCCGAATCTCCGCCCGCAAGAGTCTAAAGGCAATTTTCTTTGTGGAACTCCACTGAATAACAAGAAGTTTAAAATTCCTTCAGGCGAATTTTCAATAAAATTAATCATATCATCCAAAACAACCCCTTCTAGCCTTTTATTTTCTCTTCGCAATTTCATAATATCATCACTGCTTTGATTCATATAAGCGGTAAAATTAACCGGCAGGTCAAAAGATAAATCAAAGCACTTCGCCATTCCCAGCCAGGAGAGTTGAAAAGAATCTTCGGGCACCTCAAGTTCCCTGTTTATGTAAAATCTTATTAAATCATATGGATTCTTTCTGTCTATGGGTATCACTCTCCCCGTTATATCCTTTCTTCCTCTAAAATGAACACCATACCCTCCTGCTCCCGTATATATACCGGGTCCATGGGGCAAATCTTTGTCTCTCCTTAAAGCAATCAACAATCCATCGCTTGTTATATCCACAGATTCCGTACAAAATGCATTAAATTCAGGGCTAATTAGTCCTCTATTTGTAAGTCCTACTCTTGCATGCGCAAGATGTTGAGTATAATCTATAAAATCCGCAGCAAGGTGTAATTTTCTATTTTTTACGCCCATAGTGCGAATGTTATACATCTCTCCAGGTGTACATGTTAGGTCCAAAACCTCTTTTTCATCCCTCATTTCAGGAGTTAAAATTATTCTATTGTGCGGATTATACTCAATGTTAACATCACCTTCTTGTATTTCTCCTGCATCTATCAAATAAATTCTTGCCATTTTATACAGAAACTCCACTAATCTTCCAGTTTATAAAAATTATGAAAGTTAAGCATATTTCACAAGTTTTTTAAGCAGAACGCCTTAAAGGAAAATGCGGGAGAATTTTATCTTCATTAAACCTTATTCAAAACATCCGCGACGAATCTTATTTTATCCTCGGTGATTTCCGGATGCAATGGAATTGATATGACTTCCTGCGAAACCATTTCTGCATTGGGGCATCTGTTCTCGGGCGTGCGGTATTCTCTGTATGCTGTCTGAAGATACACTGGAAGAGGATAATGGATCCCCCAGAAGATTTTATTTTTCTCAATCATATTAATCAGCTTTTCCCTTTCCTTAACTCTGAGGGTATACATATGAAAAACATGCTTCGCATTCGGCAAAATGGAAGGCAAAACAATATTCGGATTTTTTATCAGGCTATTGTATAACAAAGCGGCGTTTATTCTTTTTTTATTCCATTCTTCAAGATGTCTCAACTTTGCCCTTAATATCGCCGCCTGAATCTCGTCCAGCCTGTAATTAAATCCTTTCTTAAAATGGTTGTATTTTTCCGTCTGCCCGTAGTTCCTAAGAAGAATCAACTCGTCCGCAATTTCCCTGTTGTTCGTGATAACGGCTCCTCCGTCCCCCATTGCCCCGAGATTTTTCGTCGGATAAAATGAAAAACATCCCACATCGCCAAAAGTCCCCACTTTTACGGAATTGAACTCCGCCCCATGGGCCTGGCAGGCATCCTCTATCACTTTAAGGTTGTTATTTTTTGCAATTTCCATAATTTTATCCATCTCGCAAGGATTTCCGAAAAGATGAACAACAACTATTGCTTTCGTTTTATGAGTAATTTTTTTCTTGATTGCTTCTGGGTCTATGTTAAATGTTTCCGGTTTTATATCTGCAAAAACAGGAACTCCTCCTGCAGATTCTATTGCTACAATAGTTGGGACTGCCGTGAAAGGAGTTGTTATTACCTCGTCGCCTTCTTTCACGCCGCAAGCCATTAAAGAAATATGGATTGCTTCCGTGCCGTTTGAAACACTCACGCAAAATCTTGCATTGTTGTACTTTGCAAATTCCTCTTCAAATTTTTTTACCTCTCCTCCAAGGATATACGAGCCGCTTTCAACAACATTTGAAACAGCAGAATCAATTTCATCTTTTATAGAAAAATAATTGGCTTTCAAATTCACCATCGGCACAGGTATATCTTTTGTGGAATTCTTTTCTTTGTAAAACTCATGGGTTTTTCTTATGCCTTCTTCAAGCGAAACGGACGGGAACCATCCTAGAAGACTTCTTATTTTTGAGATGTCTGCGACAAAATCCCCTATCTCAAGTGATTTGTTTTCTGCAGGGGCTTCCAAATAATTTATTTTTCCTGAATCATAAACTTCTATTACTTTCTCCGCCATTTGCTTTAAAGTTGACGGAGTTCCCGAGCCAACATTAAAAATTTTCCCGATTGATTCCCCTTTCAGAGCAGCAATACAAAGCGCAGTTATGACATCCGAGACATAAACAAAGTCCCTTACATTGCTTCCGTCGCCGTGAATTGTTATTGCCTCATTTTTTTCCGCTTTTTTTATGAACAACGGAAGAACGCCGACTTCATCCCCTTCCGTAACATGTCTTGGCCCGTAGACATTTGAAAGCCTCAATGAGCAAACATCGACGCCGTATTTTCTGTGGTAAAACATATGGTACATTTCGGAAAAATGATTGTGAATTCCGTTAAAGTCGACAAAATTTAAAGGATGATTTTCCGAGACGGGATTTTTTTCAATCTTTCCGTACTGGGTTCTTGTTCCCGTGTAAATTATTTTTGCCTTTGAACCCGATTTTCTATGCGCTTCCAAAAGCGAAAGATGCGACAGGCAGTTTACCGAGCTATCGGAAAACGGGTCTGCCATGCTACTTTTATGGGTGGATCTTCCTGCAAGATTAAAGATAAAATTCTTGTCTTTTACAAGTTCCTGAACTTTGTCAGTTTCCCTTAAATCTGCATTCGAAATTATCACTCTGTCTTTTATTGTTTCCACGTTCGATGCATTTCCTCCGCAGGTTTTTACAAGAGAGTCTATGATTGTTACCTTCGCCCCTTTTTCAACCAAAAAATGAGCCAGATTGCTCCCTATAAAACCCAAGCCCCCCGTTATGAGAAC
>CAZLQA010000031.1:0-5363 GCA_964561665.1 Candidatus Woesearchaeota archaeon | reverse complement strand
ATTCGGATATGTAATAATTCTGCTTTCCTCCCCCGGCAAGCGCATTGCCCACTTTCTGGGAGGGGAACTCAATTGTAAAGCATTTCTGTTTTGTAAACCCGAAAAATCCGCCTATTCCCGACTGCGGAACGTCAACGCACTGCTGGTTTTTTACAGCCCCGAAAATCAACGGCGAGTTTTTATAAACATAAACCTGAACTTCATACTGCCCCTGGCTCAGGCTTACCTTTCTCTGGGAGGGGTAAACAATTGTCTCCGTTCCCTCTTCGGAGACGAAGCTTATTGTCGCGTTTTCATTGTAATCCTTTCCGTCAAGTTTAAGATTAACATCAACATCATAAAGCTTGTCCATTATTATATCAACGGAACCCTTGTTGATTGTGGAATATTCGTATCTTGCATTTTTGTATCCTTCCGATTCCACAATTACATCCCCATTTGCGCACTGCGGAAAGCTTTCTTTCAAAACCCCAACATTGGTTTCTCCAATGTCGCACTTTACCCCGAAGCATTCGTATGAAATCCTTGCGTCGCTGATTAAATTCAGCTTGGTATCATAAATATTCACGGAAATTTCGGTATTCTTTTGGCTGCACAGTTCGGGAACCGAAAAATCGACGGCGCTTGCATTCAATGAATGTCTTGGGTTATTCCCCTCTATGACAACCGCAAGAGGAAACTGGAAAATCTCATTGTTATCAAAAACCTGAACAAGCACGGGATACTTGAGATTGTAAACATAATGATACGGAACATAGCAGAATCCCAAAATGCCCAAGCCCTCCTGGTTCCCGACGGGTTTTGAAATCAAAACATTCCCCTCTGTCGGGTTTACTTCAATTGCGTGAGGCCATTCCTTTGAATTCAAAAATCTCACATTTTCATTTACAGGAATGTCCTTTACAAAGTACTTGTTTTCTTCAGAATTAAGCGAAAAGTCTCCGCTCTTTACTTTTATCGCATTTGTATTCGCCTCTACGGCATTTTCAATTTTGGAAAAAACATCATTTGCAGTCCATGTCAATGGCGCACAGGTCAGTTCGACGCCGTCTACGGGGGCGTACAATCTTAGCGTGTCCACCCCGTATTCTTCAAGGAATAAATTATCCTGCTCATAATCATAAATTTTTCTTGCCGAGTTATACAAAGTTCCAAGTTTTGAATTGACGGAAACATCATGGCTTTTTATCACAACATTATCCTCTCCTTTTGAGATGTCCATGTTCATTGACACGGAAACCTTGACATCATTGTCATTTATGCTAACGCTTGTCTCTGGAGTTCCGGAATAAATCTCAAATCCCTGCTCGTAATAACTGTCAAACTTGCAGTCATTTATTCTTTCACTGATAAAACCTGCAAGTTCTTCTTCCATATTGTTGACTGTGGGAATTTTTTCTTTCTGAAGATTATTTCCCGAAACATAATACCAGTACGGAACAGGGTTTCCTAGAAAATCAAGCTGGGAAGAAAAAGGCATGTAATAGCTTCCGGGCTCAAAGTCGGGCAAGTTGATATATCCTCCCTGTCCTTCAAGAACGCTTATCCCTGCCAGAGTATCATCCTGTAAGCACGATAAAAAGGAATTGTAAGCGGGCTCTATGCTTGCGGGAATTGTGGAAAGTATGATTGTGCTTCTGAAAACAAAGAAAAGCGCGACTCCCGCAAGAATTATTATTACAAGAATTATAAAAATGGTAACCTGCCCCTTATTTCCTTTCATTTTCGCGCCTCTTTTGTTTTCTTTTTTATCAGTTCCACTATTTCAGTGTTAATATCCTTTGCTATGCTTTCCTTGAACTTTTCCCAAAGTTTTTCATCCTCTATCAAAAGCAAATATTTTTTCACCTTGAAATTTCCTTTAAATCGGCTTCCAAATCTCAAACAGATTGTGCGTTCAGGAATCGGAGCCCTCTTTTCAACCTAAAGAACTGCAACATATATAAAGTTTTCTTAATAACTTAATTACTAAGTTACTTAGTAAGTAAAAATGATTTTCCCTGAAATGTCAGCAATCTTCTAGGAATAGCGAACCATTCTTTTGTTTTGGTAACGAAAAGCGCCTATTAAAAGCAGAATGCCCGCAAGAGCCATTATCCATTTTTCAAACCCCAAAACCGCGGCTGGAACGGGGTAAAATCCGAAAGCGGAATTGATAAAATAAGCTGCAAGGACAATGTTCATCAAAACCAAAATTAAATATCCGCCCCTCATTTTTTAACAAGAATACCAACATATTTAAATATTTTTAATTTCGGAGAAAGATAAATGTTATGGTCCTGTAGTCCAACGGCCAAGACGCATCCTTGACGTGGATGAGACCGCGGTTCAATTCCGCGCAGGACCATTTTTGAAATTTTCTTCAATAACCTTTAAAAACATATTTTTGCCTATTCTTTTATGAAGATTCCAAAAACAACAAACAGGTTTTGCCCTTATTGCAATAAAAAAACAAAGCAGAAAATAAAGTTGGTGGGGACTGGATTTACAAGAGGTACTTTAACCAGAGGTTCCAAATCCAGAGCCAAATTGAGAAATAAAGGAAGAGGAATCGGAAACAAGGGCAAATGGGGTTCTAAACCACCAATTACGAAGAATAAAAGAAAATCAAAGACTAACAAGAAAACAAATATAATGTACACCTGCGACAAATGCAAGAAATCGCATTACAGGAAAGGCAGGAGAAATAAACGAACTGGGAAGGAATTGCAAGAATAAAATGATAAATAAATTAAAAGTTGGTTATTTTGTGATTTCGTCAAGGTGCTTGGAAATTACATTTCATCTCTTCGGGGTTGGAAAAAAAGCTTGTGACTTTGTCGAGGTGCGTAAAAAAGTCACCGTTCAGCGTTTAGAGGAAGTTGAAAAGAAACCAGCGGGTTTCTTTTAAATGGCAAAGGCAAAAAGGAAAAAAAGATTTTTTGACGTGGAAATTCCATTGATTAAAAAGGAAACTCAGCTTCAAGGCTACGAAATTGAGGACCTAAATGGAATATTCATGAGATATGATTTGACAAGAATCCTGAAAGGAAAAAGCATGATGCTCATGCTAAAAGTTAAAATTGAGGGGAAAAAGGCTGTCGCAATTCCCAGAGAAATTAATCTGATGCCTTACTTCCTTAAAAGGATGGTGAGAAAAGGCACGAATTATGTGGAAGATTCTTTTTCGGCAGAGTGCAAGAACGCGCAAGTCAGAGTGAAGCCTTTTCTTATAACAAGAAGAAAAGTCTCTAGGGCAATAAGAAAGGCTCTTAGAAACAAAGCCAAAGAAGAGCTGGTTAATTATCTTAAAAGCAAGAATTCAGAAGATGTTTTTGAAGAGGTGATAAAGGGGCATGTTCAAAAAAACCTCAGCTTAACGCTGAAAAAAATATATCCTCTTTCTCTCTGCGAAATAAGGGTTTTGAAAGTTGAAAAAGAAAAGTGATTATTTCTTTGGATCAAAAATAGCGTCAAATCCTTCAGAAGATAGTCTTTGTGATGGTTTCAATAGTTTTTTATGAGCAACTAGTCCTAGTTCCAACACCCTACTCTCAACATCTCCACTTTTTTGAATTTTTATCAATCCTTCCTGCTTATCATAATCTAAAAGAACCATCCCTCTTGTGTATCGCCAATCATTGTCAGGATCAACATTAATGACTACTGGATAGTTTTCAATCTTCCAGCTATGCATATCTTGAATAGGAACAATCAATTTGGAACTTTGCCCATCAAGATATTTTTTTGTTTCAGAAATAGATACTTCATCTATCATAAAAATTACTTTTGGAAATAAAAATCTTCTAACTTGTGCTACACCGCGTTGCTCATACCATCCACCCAAAGATTTCAAAAAAGGAGAGACGGAAGCCGCATATTTTTCCAGAGTCATTCCTGAATCTCTAATAGCCTACATTGTATTAGGACTCTTTGGATCAAAATCAAAATGGGGAACATAAATCAAAGCCATATTCCAATTAACTATTGTAGATTTAAAAGAATTTATGTAGAAAACAAAACAAGAAATCTTTTAAAGAAAACTTATTCTATATAATTAAGCCTGTATAGCTCAGTGGCAGAGCATCAGTTTTGTAAAAACAGGGTTTCCTTGTTTTGCTCAGGAAACTTGTTTCATGACAACTGGGGGTCGGGGGTTCAAATCCCTCTACAGGCTTCCACTATCAAGCGAAGAGAGATAGTGTGGATTTGACAAATCAGTTTAAACGAAAAGGGAAAATAGAAAAAAACCGAAGGTTGTTTTCATTCAAATCCCTCTACAGGCTTCCACTATCAAGCGAAGAGAGATAGTGTGGATTTGACAAATCAGTTTAAACGAAAAGGGAAATAAGACAAAGAAGTTAATAAACTACAAAATCAAATAACATAAAATGGTGTGGCAGGATATTTTGATAGCAGTTATGAACATGATGATGGGTTATGCCCTGATTCCCCAGGTTTACAAGGGGTTCAAGGAAAAAAGAAAAAACATAGCCACTCAAACGGGGTTTTTGACATTTTCGGGAATTTATATCATGGGAATTGCCATGTTCACATTAAAGTTATACTTCACCACAGCCGTGTTATTTTTCAACGGAACTCTCTGGCTAATTCTTTTCATTCAGTCATTAATTTACAAAAACTAGGATTTCTTTATTACTTCCGCCTTTCCGTCATCAACAAGTATCTTCGCGATTTCTTTTGGGACTATCGCCGTCTGTCCCTTGAGAAAGCCCCCTATCTTCTCCCCGTTTAAATCCACAAATTCCCCCACATCTTCCTTGAATACAAGAGCATCTCCATCGATGTTCCCTTTCCCGTTAAGGGCATTTCCAATTTTCTTCTCGGACTCTGAAACGCACTTCATCAATTCGTCGAAAAGCTCCTTCTCAAAAACAAGCATGCTGTCAAATTCCTTTTTCGATATTCCCGTTTCGGATGCGATAAGAACCAAATCAAGAATCTTTTTCCTCCTTCTTATAATAAGCTCCCTGAAAAGAGTCAGAGCATTCTCCAGCTGTTTTTTTGTCTTGGTGATAACATCCGAAAAATCAACGTCCTGCTTTGAAGCGACTTCTTTTTTTTCCCTTAGGTAATCGGAAACATCTTCCACAAATTTCTCTGGAAGTTTTCGCAACTCCTTTGAATCCCTCTCGTTTCTTGCAAAGTCATATATGTCCTTGAAAGTTATCATTCTAAAAAGGAGATAAACTCAATTTTTAAGGATTTTTGTGCTCGGGGATTTGATTAGAATACCCTTATTTTTATTAGCTTGTTAAACAAAAGGCTCACTGCGTTCGCTTATTGGTAAAATCTTGGTATGTTCAGTGTTTCGCGAAGCGTATGCGTAATCGCTTATTGGTAAAATCCTGGTGTGTTCAGTG
>CAZLQA010000030.1:0-5542 GCA_964561665.1 Candidatus Woesearchaeota archaeon | reverse complement strand
AGGAATTCCTATTTCCTTAAAGAGGTACTTCAAGCTTTTGTCGAGCTCAGAGACGAATCCGACATGCCAGCACAAATCAATCATTCTCTTTGCATTTTCAAGTTTTTTTTCCTGAACTTTTTTTGAAGAATGAAAAAAAGAGATGTATGTGTTGGAGATTGTCTGCAAAAACATGTAAACTTTCTTGTATTTGGAGATTTTCATGTGAAGCTTGAATGTTGCCTTTGGAAGATTTATTCTTGTCCCTTCTTTGCCGCGGTATTTCATATCCAAAAAATGAACCATCTCATTTTTCGTCTGGGAGTCGTACCATCTCCAAAAAGAAATATTTTCCCCTTTTTTTGTTCTCATCTCAAAATTGTATCCAGAAACAAATCTCTCCGCAGGTTCTCTCAAGAAAACTATGTATCTTGGAACCCTGCCGGGAAACATCTTGTGAATTCCATAATAAGAGGCATGCCCAAGAATGAATTTTATTTTGTCCTTTTTTATTTCAGGATTTATTGAATCATATCTCAGTTCGCTCGTGGATAAAATTTCTTCCGGCTTGAAATTATTTATAATATGCTCTGAAAAAGTGGTTCCTCCTGTTTTTGGAAGATGCAAAAATATCCAAAGAATTTTTTTTTCCTTGCTTATAGCCATTTTATCTTGCTTTTGTTTTTATATTTAAATATTGTTGTTCAAATGTCTTAGATGAATTTTTTTCTTGAATGTATCAGGGTAAACATGTAAAACCAGTTGCTGAATATTGTGGCAAATGTCGCGCCGTAAACCGCCCACAGAGGGTTATAATTAACAAGTGTGGAAATAAGTATGTAGTTTAGAAAAATGTTCAAAAAAGTTGAAATCACCAGGGTTTTTGTCACAACAAGGGGCAACCCTCTGGAAGAAAAATAGGCAGAGTACAGGGAAATTACGGGAATTGAAATCAAAAGAAGGGAAAAAATCCTTAAGATATTCACCGAACTGGAATAATCCGCTCCGAAAACCAAACTTATCAGCAAAGGAGAGAAAATAACAACAAAAACAACCCCCAAAAGCGAGAATAACAAAGTGGTTGTGACGGATTTGTTAAACAAATATTCAAGGCTTTTGTCCTTTAATCTGCTAAATATCGGAAGGAATGCCGCCGAAAAGGTTATCAAGGGAGCTCCGGAAACAATAAAAATCGACGCTGCGCGGTAATACCCTATAAACTCGGAGGACAAATACACCCCGAGCATTATTGTATCTATGTAGCTGAAAAATACTCCTGAAAAAACAGTGGCGGAAATAGCGGTTACAAATTTAAGAAGAATATGTTTTTGTTTTTTTGAAAGGCTTCCTTTTACCCGCAGATACTTGACATTTTTTTTAAAAAAGAAAAACATCAAAACAAAAGAAAACAGGAAAGCAACGGACAAAATGCTTACAAGATATGACAAAATCAAATCAGAATCCGAAATATGCGGAAGGAGGAACAGAATGAACAAGGGAATAAGGATCAGCCTGACGGACTGGAAAAGAATTTCCTTGTAAAGAATTATCCTGAAATTATTTGTTGCCTGCAAAACTGACTGGAAAAAAGAAGCAAGCCCTGAAAAAAAGATGTATAACGAGCCCGCAAGCAACGCCAAAAACATCGGTTTGTTATAAAAATTTCCTGCAATGAATTTTGCAAGAATTAAAAGCAAAAACGACATTAAAAATATCAAAAAGAGCTTCATCTTTAGAAGATAACGAAAATATTCTCCTGCCTTTTTTCTGTTGTTTTTTCCCGCTTCCTTAGAGATAAATCTGACAGCCGCATCTCCGATTCCAAGGTCTGAAAAAGTGGCAAAAATCAAAATGGTTGAAACAGACAGCGTATAAAGCCCGAACATTTCAGGCATAAGCATTCTCGCAAGGATTACAGTCACAATCAGCGCACCTATCTTGCTGACGGCAGTCGTTAGAAATTGATAAACAGAATTTTTTAATACAATTCCGACATTTCCCGAATAGTCTTTTTTCCTAACCCTGTTAAACATCCTTATCAGAAAATGCTCTTCCTCAAATATGAAACCCATCAGGAAAAAAGAGTTTTGCTGTTTTTATTGTTTATGAATTGTCGCTCTCTATTTTCCCGACAATATCAGAAAATGCCGGACGAGTTATAAGAATCCCCACTGTGATTCCTATTACTGTGGTTATTGCAAAACCTTTGAAAAATCCCGCGGCAGCCCAGTAGAGGGGAACCATCGCCACCAACGCGGTGAAATACGCGCTAAGGATTATCACAAGCGCCCTTTTTAGCCTTTGCTTCAGGCTGTAAAATTTGCTTTTTGCCTCGTCAAGGATGATTATCTGTTGGTCTATTCCCGTTCCTATCGTGACAAGGATTCCTGCGATGCTTGGCAAGTCAAGATTCCACCTTATTATTGAGGCAATGCCAAGAATTATTACCACCTCTGACATGCTTATGAACAGAAGTGCTATGGTTGATTTTAAAGTCCTATATCTTAAAAAAACAACTATCAGAACAGCCAGAAGGGCTATCATTCCCGCGAGCGAAATAGCATTGATAAATTCTTTTCCAAAAGACGGGGAAATTGTATCAAGTTTTAATATTTCCAGCTTGTAAGGAAGGCTTCCCGTAATCAAGATTGTCTGCAGATTATTCATGTTTTCCTTGGCGTTTTCATAAGCCTTTTCCTGAGTTTCCCCAGTTCCAGAGCCGGATATGGAAATCTGTGTTGTTACCTGTCCCTTAAGTCCCTCGCTTATAAGCAAGGAATCCACAAGTTTGTCATCCAGAAACAAATCCAGTTTTTTTGAAAGATAATTTCCTTCGGGGGCAAAATCAACAGAAATATTCTTTGTGATTTCCGCGTGCCTTTTTGCCGCTTCCTCGCTCAAATATACCGTGAATCTAAAACTGCAAAAATAAGAATTTGATTGCTGATTGCACGATTCAATTACCGCATCCTGCCCTGAACGCGCAACAGAAGTAATGTCTCTCTGCCCACCTATGAAAACGGTTTCATTGCCTATTTTTGCCTCAAATTTCCCTTGCTGGGAAATAAGATTCTCCAAATCGCTTGGCGTGATTCCTGCTATCTCGACGCTTATATAGTTTTTTCCTGAAAAATCCGTAACTTTCGAAACCTTGACATCCTCTATTCCGTAAACGTTAAGCCTCTTTTGAATTGTCTGAACCAAATCATCCGCCATGGAATTTGTCAATGGTATCTCCTGAGTGTCAATCAATGCCCGCGAGCCGCCTGAAATATCCAGCCCGAATATCAAATGAGTCAAAGGGACTTCCGAAACGGTAATCTTGGGAGAAGAGTTTGAGAACAAAACTTTCTCGGAAGAATCAGATATAATTATTGTCTTTACGCTTTTGTTGAAAACGAATTTTTCTTGCATTAATCTTGAATAATCATTAACATTTGTTGTCTTCTGCCCGTCAATCTCGGTTATTATTTGCCCTTTTGCAAGCCCGCTATCAAAGGCATTTGAGCCAGGCTCGACGCTTGTAATCAAAATGCCTTCCCTGAAAAGATTTGACGGGGAACCGAATATAGCCAAAAGCGAGAGAATCAGAGCCATTAAAAGAAGCCAAATTCTCCACGTAAATTTAATTTTCATTTTTCTTAAGATACCATTTAATTAGTGAAACATTTGTTATCCACGTATTCATCACGTCAAAACCCAAGCCGATGACGAGGACGGTAAAAATTTGCGTAAGAACAACCGAGAAGGAACTTGTGACTATAAGCGCGGCCAAAACCGCCAGCAAAGAAGTCATAGTCATGGTGATTCCCGTCTTGAATGCCCCGAAAATTTTATGATTTATGGAGCCTTCATGGACTTTCAAAACCCTGTTGGTAAGAAGGATATCGGTGTCAACGCTGTATCCAACAAGCATTAAAAAAGCAACAATTCCTGCGGAGGACATTTTTATTCCAAAAACATCAATCAGAACCAGCGTCATAAATATGTCCGCAAAAGCGGAGATTATCACCGCCATAGAAGGAATGAAAGTCCTGAAGATTATGAAAACAACAATGCCCATAAAAACAAACGCGAAAAGAACCGCCATAACAAGCTGCTTGTAAAAGTTTTCTCCCAACGAAGAGCCCACAAACTCAAAACTGCTGTTTTCATTATCTAATGCATAGCCCAAGTAGTCCTCGAGAATTTTTTTTGTCTCGTCTTTGGATGTTTTCGTCTGAACAATAAGGGCTGTTTGCTGCCTTGTTGTCAAGTCGTAAATTTCTCTTGTGCTTATTTCATCAAGTTTTCCAGAAAGGGTGTTTTTCAAATCATCCGTGTTCCCAAAACCCAAAATTGTCACGGAAGTTCCTCCTGTGAGAGAAAAATCCTTGTTTATGAAATCACCGGTATTTGAATAAAAATAGAACATATACACAAATGACAAAATAAGGATTATCAAGGGGATTAAAAGCAAGTGCTTGTAATACTTGTCATGGAATTCGCCGAATTTTCCTGCAGGTTTTTCTGTTGATTCTTCTGTCATTTTATCTGGATGCGCGGACCGGGATTCGAACCCGGATCTTCTGCTTGGAAGGCAGAAAGTCTGGCCATTGACCTATCCACGCATGCTTCTAAATACAAAAATTTCTTTTAATAAAGTTTCCTTTCAATGACAAAGAAAATTACTCGCAGGTGCACGAACCGCAATTCTTGCACCCGTTGCATTCCTCGCAGTTTCTTCTTCCGCACTCATCGCATTTGTTTTCCATAAACAATTAAAAACAATATAATTTTTAAATCATTTGTGCATCAAAAAAATATGTCCAAGTCAGAAAAAAGAAAAAACTGGGGAGAAGAAATATGGGAAGAGAAAGCGGTTACCCAGGGGGAGATAGGTGTCATACATGGCGTCGAAGGCTCTGAAAAAAGCATAAAAGAGTCACAAGCGGAAGTTATGGAAAATCTTGACTCTGAATTTTTGCCATTGGTCAAGGGAAAAAAAGCGCTTGACGCGGGAGTTGGGCCGTTGGCAAGATATTCTATAGAATTTCGCAGGAAGGGTTATGATGTTACGGGAGTTGACATATCCGAAACAACCTTGAAATTCGCCAAGAAGAACATTGAAAAAGAAGGATACAAGGGCATAAAACTTGTCAAGGACGATTTGGTGGAGTTAAAAAAAATAAAGGGCAAATATGATTTGGTTTTTTGCATCGGAACTTTCGGGCATATTCCTTCATTCCTTGCCCTAAACACATTGAAGTCATTTAACAGAGTCCTGAAAAAAGAGGGTTTTTGCATTGTGGATATTTGGATGAAGGAAGAACTGAATTTTTCAAGAATGATGAGGGGGATTCTCTATAATTCCGCGCGCCTGATAAAAAAGAAATTTAAAAAAACATTTGATGTCAACTGCTCCACATACACTTTGGGAGAAATAAGCGAGATGGCTAAAATGTCCGGATTCAGAATTATCAAGAGAAAGGAAAATTTTTTCCTTCTTAAAAAAATTTGATTTCATTTAAATCCTAAACGCCCGAGACAGGAATTGAATGAAAGACACGAAGTTTCTTTCCAA
>CAZLQA010000029.1:0-5581 GCA_964561665.1 Candidatus Woesearchaeota archaeon | reverse complement strand
CTTTATCATAATAATCTTTAACTTGTGGATGAGGATTAAGGTATAATACACTTCCTAACATTAATGCTCCCCCAGAAATCATGCTCAAAAGGGCATTTCTACCACTTCTCTTTTTTCTTTTGTTTATCTCTTCGCTTCTCTTAGCGGTTTCTTCGTCACATGAATCGCTTACCATCATTTATGGAGAAATCTTTATTTTATAAAGATAATTGTATTTATTTTTTCCCTTCCTTCATCTTTCTATATTCCTCAAGAGTAATCTGCCTTTCCGGCGGCTTGTTTCCCCACGCAGGGCATATGGCCTTGTACTCGCACCAGTTGCACAAGGGGGATTTTGTAGGGGGAAACTCCTTTGTGCTTTCCACCTCTTTTATTAACTTTAGGGTTTCTTCCTTCAGCTGCTTCAATTGCTCGTTTGTTCTCTTTGAGTGGATTTTTCTGTTGAAGGAAAGGTAATGCCATATGAGAATTATCTTTTTTTCCTCGCCGAATGTCTCCTTTATTGCCAGGGAATAAAGCGCAAGCTGCCTGTCTTTTTCTATATCTTCCCTTTTAGGGAGATTGTTTGAAGTTTTGTAATCATGAACCTCATACTCCAGAGTTTCAAGGTTATATGCAAGCCTGTCTATGAATCCGCGAATCTTGTAATTTCCGGATTCGTCGAGGCTTATCAGTATTTCCTTCTCAACGGCAATCGTGTTGTCGTCAAAAGGCTTGTGCTTCATGTAATAGTTTACAAGAAACTGGATTCCTTTGTTGAAGTAATCCCCCGGAGTCATGTTCTTTTTTGCCACGGGGATTTCGTCCTCGAAATCTTCTTTCCAGTTTCTTGCATATTCCTGGATGACATTGTCAAGCGACGGAACCAGTTTTTTCTTCACCTGCCTGTAAAGCCATTCAAGAGTTTTATGCACGGAGTTTCCCAAATGAGACTCAATTGTCTTTTCAATGTCGGGGATGATGTTGTCAATGTACCTGAACTTGTACTTGAGCTTGCACTGCTCAAATGCAGAGAGCCTTGAATGTGAGAATACCTTTGCCATTTTTTCAATAAAAGAAGGGTTATTATAAAATTAACTGTGTGTAATGTTTTGTTTAATAACAAGCAGTCGTTGTTTAAAATGGTTCGATTCTGCTCCCCGACATCGCTCGTAATTAATAGTTTAAATTTGCCCTTCGCAAAGTCGCCCTGCTTGCACCCGCACTCATTATTGATTAAAAATTGTCTCGTGCAAATGCTCGGCTCACTATTAACAAAAAACTAACTGGTTTTTGTAATAGGGGTTATTATTAAGAAACCTTCTTATGGTGAGGAGTTATTCTCGACTGCAATTGTCTCATTAACACTTTCATTTCCTAAAACAGGTTGCTCATTTGATGCTGTTTCATTGACAGAAGTTTCATTGCCCTTATCTTCGGCTGGCGTTTCATCTTCTCCCGTTACGAAGAAAGCCCACCAAGGCGTATTTACTTCAAGAACCTCGCCGGTTTCAGGGTCAATCTGGGCGCTTGACTTCATCTTTAGCTTGAAAACTCCCAAGAATTTTCCGTTTTTGTTTGCCTCTATGTTGTACACAACTTTTGGAATATTGTTATGGATTTTTTCCCTTAACTGAATGGTGAAGTTCAATGCCTTAAGCCTTTCAATCGCTATCTCCGAAGCCGTGTCCGGCATTATTTTTATTTGCGTGACATTGCCGTTTCTTAATCTTGCTTTTAACTTGTATTCTGTCCCGTTTGTATCCTCTTCCAAACCAATTTCATCCTCTGCTTCAACCTCAAGTTCTTTATTTTTAAACTCATATTTGAATTTTTCCTTGTATTTTCCATCTTCAGTTCTGTTATCTACTTTTACCTTAAATTCAGCCTCCGTCCCGTCGGCGCATTTCATTTTTTTCTTAATAACTTCTATTCTTTTTCCGTCCTCTATCCTTGTCTCTTTTTCAATTTTGACAACACAATTGCCTTCTCTTATTAATTCTCTTGACTTTACCTTTGTTTTATTTTCATCGTTTTCATTATCTTCCTTGTCTTCTGTCTCGCTTTCAGCATCAGAATCTTCATTCAATTCATCTTCTTTATCATCTGAGTTCCCTGAAGAATCCGAAACCTCTGATTCATCATCGCTTGAGCCTGAGTTGGAGCCGGAATTTGCGCTTGTCGCAGAATCTGATGACGAATCGGAGGAGCTTTCCGAGTTGGAGCCTTCATCAGCGGCAACCATTAGTGAGCCGGAAATAATTCCAATTACTGCAAAACAAAAAAATATCGAGAGCAGCTCTTTTTTCATTTTTATTTAAGCAAAAAAAGGTTTATAAAATTTTACGTTGATATGAGTTTGTTAAATAATTTTGAATTTTATTGGATTATTACACACTTGCTTCGCTATGCTCAGATATTTATCAAAATAATTAATGTTAAAATCAACTTTGCTAATATTAATTTTAGTTTTTGTCAGAAACATAAACCAATTTTGGGCGACTTTGAAGTGGGGTGGTTTCTAAACGGCAACCTCACCCCATCCTATCAGTCTCCAATGTCCCCCTATGTTTCTTGCTATGCCTACATTGTCGTCTTTAAGGGCGATTGCAGGGATGTTCAGAGAAAGCTCAATCTCATCATGGTTTCTGCTTATTTTTTCCACTGTTCCAACCGTTATCGTTGTATTAATGTTAAGCATAAGCATTTCCTGCATTTTTATCGGCTCTACTTTCTGGGGCTCGGAGGTTCCAAAAACTTTTTCAAAAAGATTTGGCTTTATTTTGAGATAATGGACGATTTCAGGAAGATTTCCTTTTGACGAGACAACACATCCCGTAAGAGAATCTGTTTTTGTAAGAAACGGGTCAAGAGAGGTTTCTATTGAAATGCTTGCTCCCGGCGAAACTGAAGAGACGGACTCGCTGCCTTTGTGGAGGGAAATAATCTTTGCTTCAAGCGTCTGGTAAACCTGCCTGTGGGCTTTTTTCATGCTCAAACCGGGCTTTATTTCAATTTCATCGCAGACATTTAATTTTCCCTTTTTTAAAACACCTCCCAAAACTCCTCCCTTTAGATTTTTGACTTCCGCGCCGGGCCTGTTTATATCAAAACTTCTCGCAACAAGAAAAATCGGCTTTGATTTTTCATCCCTTTCAGGAATGGGGATTCTTGCAATTTCTTCCACCACCTTATCTATGTTTATTTCCTGAAGCGTTGAAACCGGAATTATCGGCGCGTTTTCGGCAATCGTGCCCTTTGTAAATTTTTTTATTTCCTCGTAGTTTTCCCTTGCTTTCTCCCTGCTTACCAGGTCTATTTTATTCTGGACAATTATTATGTTGCTTATTCTTTTTGCCTGAAGAGCCGTGAAATGCTCCTGCGTTTGGGGTTTTATTCCCTCATTTGCCGCTACAACAAGAATCGCGGCGTCGATTATTGCAGCTCCAGAAAGCATTGTTGCCATAAGCATCTCGTGCCCAGGAGCGTCGATAAAACTGACATATCTGTATGGAACACAGGTTTTGTCTTTTGTTTTCTTGTTTGTGAAGCCGTCGGGACATTTGTATATTGTCATGTCCGCATAACCCAGTTTTATTGTTATTCCTCTTTTCAATTCCTCCGAGTGAGTGTCCGTGAACTTTCCCGTGAGCTTGCTTAAAAAAGTGGTCTTTCCGTGGTCTATATGCCCCACAATTCCCACGTTTATTTCAGGCAAATTTTTATTCATTAAAAAGCTAGAAAAAGTGAATTAAAAAAGGTTGTGATTAAGGCTGGGGAGGAATAATGTAACAATCTCCATATTTGTCCCTTAACATATCAGGTGCGCAATAATTTTGGGTTGCTTGTCCTTCAGATTTTCTTGTAGCAACATAGCCGAAGTCCTCTCCCTTCTCTCCCGTTATTATGACTCTATCACACTCCATATCTGCAGTAGTTATTCTTACATCATTGGGATTCATATGGCTGGGGATTACCGCAGAGCAATTACCACGTCCGTTTGGATTTTCAACATCAAAACTTTTTCCAGAAGATAAGGCTAAACCACCTGCTACTACACCTACTGTTAATATCTCAAGAGAGGTTCTTATGAATTTATCGTTTTTCATTTTGTCTTACACCCTCTAATGTTTTTCAAAAGCCAAATGTGAACCAAGTCTTAATAGTTTTTCAGAAGGACTAAATCTTTGATAATTTCCTTCAAACTTTTGTGCTACTTCGTATCTTTTATCTCCCATTCTTTCTAACAAAGAATTTGCAAGTTTATAGCCCATATAATTACTCACTCCTAAATGAGCAACTGCTATCAAAGAAGCTAATCCTAAACCTCTTAGTGCAATTCCTAAAGTGCTTGGTTCTAATGATTTTGTTTTCATAAAATGTTAAGAAAATTTCAATTTATAAATCTTTCTATTTCGTTGTTATTTAGAAGTAGTACATTACCCTTTCTTTTTCTCAGCGGGTTTTTCTTCTGCCGGTTTCGCTTCTTTGGTTGCTTTTTCCTTTTTTTGGTTTTGCTCCGGGAAAATTTCTCCTAACTTCTTTGAGCCTTCGTTTAGGATTTTCAAGTTAATCTGTGAAGTATCCTCGGAAATCGTGTTGCCTCTTACAGTTTTCCTCATCCTTAATCCTTTTGGCCTGAGCTTGCTTCTTTTTTTCTTTCCTTCCTTTTTCGGACGGCTTTTCATGCCTTTTCCATAATTCAAAAGCACTCTCTTCAACCCCACGCCTTCAATATCTTCCATTGCGGTGAAACCCGCCTTATCCGAGGCGCCGGTGATTTCAAACTCATACCCGTTTAAATCAGGGGAGAATTCATTCCCCTTCACTTTTTCATGGAGTTTTTTCCCCATAATTCCTTCAGCGTTTTCCAAATTCAAATGAAATGTCTTTCCCGACTTCTCCGATATGTTTATCTTGAATGGCATGATTATAGAATAAAGAATTGCCTTAAAAATGTTTTGATTATATATTTTCTTGAATGATTATTATTAAAAACTTATTCGTCTGCTTACCAAAATGAGAAAATTATATCCTGGGGATGAAGAAGACACTTCTTTTTTTGGTTACTTTGTAAAATTTATAGGATGTACATTAATTTCGTTTTCAATATTCTTTTCCATTAATTCGTTAATATCAGAGATTTATTGGTTTTCCCCTTTTTTAATAATAGGGTTAGGTTATCTAATTTTTTCACTTGGGTTTTTTATTGAAAGGAGAGACAAACAACAAATAATACACTCTCTTAAAAATAATTTAATTGTGGTAGGAATATTATTAATTCTTTCAATATTAACATGGTATAACTTAAGTTAATCACATCCCCCAGTCGGCTTTCTTTTTTCTCTTTATCTCCGCGATTTCCTGAAGCAAACTTATTTCCCTTGATGAAAGCAAGTCCTTGTTTTTCCTGAATGTTCTGAACTCCGATTCCGCGATGTCCGAATAAAGAAAATTCCTGTCTTTCATCTGCCTTTCAAAGTTGACTCCCGGCATTGAAACTGCGACTTCCATCCCTTCAACAGCTTCAGGAACAGACTTGTTTTCCGACTGGATATTTTTTATCCTTCCGGCTTTCTCCGAATTTTCGTCTATGAGATTC
>CAZLQA010000028.1:3292-6131 GCA_964561665.1 Candidatus Woesearchaeota archaeon | reverse complement strand
AAAAAAAGCCCCCCCAGCACATGCAGAATCCGGAAAAGGGAACTTTAAGATACACTTACAACATGCTGAGCTTCTCCGTGACAGAAAGAATAAAACCAGGACCAAGCAGAAGAAGCCAGGAGATAAGCAAGATTTCGGAGTGGGCCATCGAGCCTGTGCTGATGATTGACAATTTCCCGAATGCAGTAATAGACGTTCATGTAAACATTCTCCAGGCAAATGCCTCGACAAGGTGCGCGGGAATAAACGCGGCGGCTCTTGCGTTGGCGCATGCGGGAATTCCAATGAAAAACATAGTTTCAAGTGTGTCAATAGGAAAACTTGACAAGCAGCTTGTGGTTGATGTTTCAAAGCACGAAGAGGATTGGGAGGAAGGAGAGGGGGCCACGGATATTCCAATAACATTCACACCTAACGGAGACATAACCCACATACAGCTGGACGGAAAAATTGAAACAAAACAGCTTAAGGAAGCGATAAAGCTTGCAAGGGAAGCATGCAAAGAGATTTACGAACTCCAGAAAAAAACATTAAAAGAATCAATTAAAATAAACGAGAAAAAATGATAACCTCAAACATAACGGGAAACAGGATAAAGGAATACCTCAAGCTTGGAAAAAGATTTGACGGACGCAACTTGGATGATTTCAGGGAAATTTCAATTGAGAAAGGAATCTCAAAAAATGCGGAGGGAAGCGCAAGAGTCAAAATAGGTGAAACGGACGTCATTGTTGGAGTGAAGATGGATGTTTCTGAGCCGTACCCCGATTCTTTGGACAAGGGAAACCTGATGGTCACATCGGAACTTCTCCCATTAAGCTCGGATAGGTTTGAAGCGGGTCCTCCAAAAATAGAATCAATCGAGCTTGCAAGAGTGATTGACAGGTGCATAAGGGAAAGCAAATTTATCGAGCTTGAAAAATTATGCATAGAAAAAGGCGAGAAAGTCTGGACGGTTTTCATAGATATTTACTCAATCAACGCCGACGGAAACCTTCTTGATGCCGCGGGAATAGGCGCCTTGGTGGCATTAAAGGACGCGAAAATCCCAAAATATGACAAGAAGGAAGGAAAGGTTCTGTATGGGGAGCATTCAAACGAGAGAATACCCCTTAAAAAAGAAAATCCCCTTACAATAACAATTCACAAGATTGGGGAAAGCCTTATCGTCGATCCCACAAGGGAAGAGGAAGACGTAAGCGAAACAAGAATAACAATCGGAAGCCACAAGGGAGTAATCTCCTCCATGCAAAAAGGAAACTCCAAGGAAATAAGCGAGGAAGACATGCACAGGGTTTTGGAGATGATGGAAGACGTATGGAAAAAATTATTTTTAAAAATAGAGAAATTTTTATAACAACATGACACAGGAATTTACCAAATACGAGAAAGCCAGGATATTGGGAGCAAGGGCTTTGCAAATAGCGATGAATGCGCCTCTTCTCGTGAAAATAAGCAAAGAAGACCTCGAAAAAATCAATTATGACACGCTGAAAATCGCGGAGATTGAACTTGAATCGGGAGTTCTTCCAATATCGGTAAAGAGGCCAATGCCCGCAAAAAAAGAGGAAAAATTGAAGAAGGCAAAGGAAAAAAAGATCGACGATGAGAAAGTGGAGCAGAAAGAAATTGCGGAAGAGGAGGAGATTGCAAAGGAAGGGGAAATAATGGCCCTTGCAACTCCGGAGGACGAAGAGGATTTTTCGGAAGAAGAAACAAGCGAGGAAGAGTGATTCTGTTTAATGGATGTTTTAACTTTTTTATTTAAAGGTTTTAGATAAATTTTATATAGTTCTGAAATTTTTCCAACTCATGGTTGTAATAAAAGACGTTTCTGCCCGCGCGATTTTGGATTCAAGAAATGAAAAAACAATTTCCGTTTCCGTGAGAACTTCCGACGGGATTTTCTCCGCAAGCGCGCCGAACGGGAAATCCAAGGGAAAGCATGAGGCAAAGCCGTACAAGAAAAGCCTCGCGGACGACATCCTAACATTGAGAAAATTCAGGGATTACTTTTCCGAGGAAAACATAGAATATTTTGACGATTTAAAAAGGACAGAGGACGTGCTGAACGGATTCGTGGGGGCAAATACTTTTTTTGCACTCCAGTCCGCGGTGCTCAAAGCCATTGCAAAAAAGGAAAGGAAAAACATCTGGGAATTGATAAATCCCAATCTTTCAGGCAGGGAAAAATTTCCAAGGCTTGTGGGAAACTGCGTGGGAGGAGGGAAGCACACAAATTTTTCCGAGTCAGGGGTGAAAAAACCTGACTTTCAGGAGTTTCTTCTTGTGCCAAAAAACAAAAATGCCGAAGAGGCATTTGCCATAAGCAAAAACGCGAAAAAAGAAATGCAGAGAGACTTAAAAAATGCGGACAAGAATTTCAAGGGGGGGAAGAACGATGAAGATGCGTTTGTCACGTCGCTGAATGAAAAGGAAGTTCTTGAGATTATGAAAAAAGCAAAAATTCCCCTTGGAGTTGACATTGCCGCATCGGGATTCTACAAAAGGAAAAAATATCTTTATGATAATCCCATGCTGAAAAGGGATTCCGAAGAACAGCTGAATTATGTTTCAAACCTTGTAAAGAACTTTGAGCTGTTCTACATTGAGGACCCATTTAACGAGGATGATTTTGAAAATTTTTCCAAACTTCTGAAAAAATTTCCTGACAGGCTTATTGTAGGGGATGACCTAACAACAACCAATCCCTCAAGATTAAAAAAAGCCATTGAGATGAAAAGCATAAATGCAATAATCGTGAAGCCAAACCAGATAGGCTCCCTGATCGAAGTAAAGGAAGTCTGTGAGATTGCCAAAAGAAAAGGTATAAAAATTG
>CAZLQA010000028.1:0-3282 GCA_964561665.1 Candidatus Woesearchaeota archaeon | reverse complement strand
ACAGAAGCGGCGAGACGGAGGAAAGCATTCTTGCGGATTTGGCATTTGGATTTCAGGCAGATTTTTTCAAATCGGGAATTACAGGAAAGGAGAGGGAAGTTAAGATAAAAAGATTGATTGAGATTGAAAAGTCATTAAAATGAAAATACGCTCGCAATAAAATGTTCGCTAAAAACAAAACTCACTTCGTTCGTTCTATCTCTGCAAAAGATTAATAAAAACATGATTTTCGTTAGTTAAAAACTTGTGTCACATCTAAGCGAAGCGGGGCAATTTCTTAGCACAATCTTTAAAAACATATTTCTCCGTTGGATTTCTATGATAAAGGCAAAAACGGAAAAAATTGAAAATCCTGAAGAGTTGAAAGAAAAAGAGTTGGAGAAAGAGGCTGAAACGGAATCAAAAGACGAAACCAAGGAAGCAAAGTCCCTTGCAAAAAAGAAGAAAGAACTTCTGGAAAAAGTAAAAAAGCTCTCCGAAAAAGTTTCGGAAATAAAGACGGAGGATCTCAAGGAAAAAGTCAAGATCAAGAAAAGGGAGGACATGCTTATCCCTCTTGAAGATTATGTAAAGTCCGGAATTTACATAGGAACAAAAGTCGTCACGCCGGGGATGAGGCCTTTTGTTTACAGAAGAAGGGCTGACGGACTTGCAATTTTCAACACGGATCTCATTGATGAAAAGTTGAGAGAGGGAATTGAATACCTTTCAAAGTTTAATCCGGAGGATGTCATTCTCGTGTGCAAAAGACAGGTGGGATGGAAAGCCGCAAAGAAATTTTCCGAGCTTACGGGAATAAGGGCTTTTACAAAAAAGTATCCTGCGGGAATTCTTACAAACACAAATCTTCCTGACTTTTTTGAAAATGAGCTGACAATTGTAACAGACTCGTGGCTGGATAAAAACGCGCTCAATGACACCCTTATAGTGGGAAAAAAGGTTTTGATGATTTGCGACACAAACAATTTCTCAAAAAACGCAAACCAGGTGATAATAGGAAACAACAAAAATGCGAGAAGCCTTGGCGTCATATTCTACCTTCTTGCAAAAGGGTACTGCAGGAACAAAAAGCTGAAAACCTATGACAAGATTCCCGATTTGGAATGGTGGACAGAAGAATATGAAGAGCCAAAAGAAGCAAAGAAAATGAGCTATTGATTATGTTTGCTGATAAAATAAACCTTCGCTACACCATGGATATTCATTAAAACTAATACAATCCGCCTAATATACTTATCTTTGAATTTCATATTAATTTACATATTAAAGCGCGAGTGAGTTTACGAACGAGCCAAATTTATAGTAATCAAGTAAAAGCAACAGCGAGGATGCACACATTTTTATACAAACATTTTCTAATCTGTTTATGGAAATTTCAACAATAATTCTAGTCTTGCTTATTCTGTTTGCGGGAATTTTTTTGGGGTATTTTCTCGGGAACAAGATAGCCACGATAAAAAGGGATAATTATTGGGAAAATGAAATTCCCCTTCACAGAAAGGATGCAATAATGAAATCCCGCGCAGTTCTTTCTGGGCAGTTCTCGGAACAGCTTGCTCCGTATCTTCCTGATTTTCCCTTCAAGCCTACTGAAGTAAGATTTTTGGGAAAGCCCGTGGACTTCATAGCTTTCAAGGGACTGGATGACAAAAACGTTGAGGAGGTTGTTTTTGTCGAGGTAAAAAGTGGAAAGGCAGGAATGAACCAAACGGAAAAATCACTTAAAGAAACCATAAAAAAGAAGAAAGTTCGTTTTGAGGAATACAGAGTTGATGAAGATTTGACGAAAGGAAAAGAGGAGTGAATAAAATAAAAAGGTTTATAAATAAGTCCGACTTATTTCAACTAAGTTAAAATGGTTAAAGCGTTAATAGAACTTGATGAAAATCTTAACAGAGTTTTGAATATGGTAAAGGTAAAATACGGATTTAAAGACAAGTCTGAAGCAATAAAATTTGTTGTTAGCAAGTATATTGACGATGAAGCCGAGCCTGATTTAAGACCTGAATTTATAGAAAAAATGAAGAAGATACAAAGGAAACCTACTGTAAAAATTACTGATTTCAAAAAGCATTTTGGCCTGAACTAAAATGTATTCTTATGAGTTAAGGAAAAACGTTGAAAAAATATTTTTTAAGTTAGCCAAGAAAAATCCTAAACAACTACTTATAATTGAAAATAAAATTAGGGAAATCAGGCAAAATCCGCAACATTATAAAAATCTAAGAAAGCCACTGCATCATCTTAAAAGGGTTCATATTGATAAAAGTTTTGTTCTTGTCTTTTCTGTGAATGAAAACAAAAAACACATAATAATTGAAGATTATGACCATCATGATAACATTTACAAGTGGAGAGCTTGAGAAAAAGAATAAGTTATAACAGAATATCATAAAAAATGACAAAAAAAACTTAAATGAAGATTAGGAATAAATTTCATGGAAACTGCATACAGGACGGATAACAGAAAAGGTTATGTAATTTCAAGCAGAGATTATCATAGCGGCGAAAGTGATTATTTGAAAGCCCTTGATAATAGGAGATATATGTCCTGCAAGGTATATGAAAGGCCGGAAGGAGCATAGTCCCATTACACTCTGAAAAACAACCAGCTCTTCTCAGGCTTGCTTCCATAATTAGTTTTCACAAGAACGAAATCACCGCTAAGCTTTTTTCCGTGAATTATAACTTCAATCTTCTTTGAATCCGAGGTTTTTAGTTCATAAGTTCCTTTGTCCCAAATTTCCACTTTTCCGGCGCCATAATTTCCTTCGGGAATTGTTCCGTGGAATTTCTCATATCCCATAGGGTGGTCTTCTGTCATAACAGCCAGCCTCTTTACTCCTTTTGCTTTAGGCGGTTCTTTTGGAATTGCCCAGCTCTTTAAAACTCCATTCATTTCCAAACGCAAATCCCAATGCAAATGGCTTGCATGATGCTTTTGAAGAACATAAATCAGTTTTTTCCCTGAAGGTTTTGAAATTTTTCCCTTAGGCTCTTTTGTCTTTGAAAAATTTCTTTTCTTGTTGTATTCATTTAGGGGCATTTTACTTTTTACCAGTATATTTTATCATGATGGTCAAAATCATCGAATATTATTAAATCTTCTTTTTTATCATATCTAAAAACCAAGACGAAATGTCCTACATGGACTCTTTTAAACTCTTTAAGTCTATTTTTAAGATTTTTATAATGCTCAACATTATTCGAATTCATTATTTCGTTTATTTTATTTTTTAATTGTTCATAAAGAGATTTATCTTTCCTTTCCAGCTTGATTAG
>CAZLQA010000027.1:0-6170 GCA_964561665.1 Candidatus Woesearchaeota archaeon | reverse complement strand
ATTTATTGGTAATTCAAAATAGGCTTTGTTAGGTAAGTAGTCGCTGTTTAAAATGGTTCGCTGACACTTATAATTGATAAAAAGATTAACTAAAAACCAGCATTTTTATGCTAATATTATCATCAATATGCAAACGAAGTGAGCCATTTTTTTATTGTTTAATAATTCAATAAGAATAAGGATTTTCTAAACAAAGCTCATACATCTTTTTAAAATTTTTAGCAAATACTTTTTATTTTTGTTGTTGTAATATTAGTTGGTTACCCCGAGAATTTTGTATAGAAATCCGTCAGCAATCCTTGTCAAATCCGGCGTTTTGCCCCATATAAAAACGCAGTTTCCTTCCTGTAGAATCCTTTCATTGCCTTCTCTTATTATTATGAAGTTATTATCGCAGGTTTTTGAAGGAATATTGCTACCGCAGGTTTCATTTTCAGGGCAGGCGTTTTGTATTCTCTGGGCGAAAGAGGCGAGATTTGTCCTTACCTCTGATTCTGCTTCAAAGCTTTCGGAGAAAATGTATAAGGGCTTGTTTTTGTAACTGCTCACTGCTTCCAATGTGGAGCTTGTTTTTCCGGCTTCTTCAGGATTATATTTGAACAGGAAATCAAATCCGTCCTTTTTTAGTATCCATAATCCGTTCTGATGGGTGAATTCAAACCCGTTGTAGTTTGCTCTTTCCGTTGCATTACTCTCGGAAGAGCCCGCATTCGAGCCAAAATTTCCCTCAAGCCCATACCCCAAAACGCTTGCGAACATTATGAACAGGAGAAAAAATGCGAGGATGCTCTGGTTTCTTTTCTTTCTCTTTTCCTCGTCGTGTTTAGAAAGTATTCTTCTCATTTTTAAAATTGATTTTTTAAGTATAAAAGTTTTGTGAAACTTAATTGAAACTCACTATAATCTGCTTAAATTAGACTCACTCCTTCGTCGCTCGCTTATTGGTATAATATTAATACAAAACAAGTTGATTTTTAGTTAACTTTTTTATTAATTGTGAGCCGAGCGATTTCGTGATAGAGGGTATTTTAACTACCAATAACTCGTACGAAGTCGGGAGTGGAGCATTTGCACGAGGCAATTTTTAATTAATAATGAGTGCGGGTAGGGCGAACCATTTTAAACAGAAATTAGTTGTTAAACAATCTCATTTGGAATAAAAACTATTTAAACCATTTTCCCTTTTTCTCCTTATGAAAAGAGCAGAGGGAGGAAGAAGCAGAAATTTTTTCCCTGATTTGATTGCAAGATATTTGACACTCATTGTGGTTTCCCTCCCGAATCTTTGGATTTTTTATTTTGTTTTCACACCTTTGACACTTTATCCTGTTTATTACATTTTAAGCTTGTTTTTTGGGGTGTCTTTGGTAAACAATACGATAATAGTAAATGATAGTTTTGCGATAGAACTTATAAGAGCATGCATTGCCGGAGCGGCGTATTATTTCCTTTTAGTTCTCAATCTTGCCACTCCCGGAATAAGCATTGGAAAACGGCTTACGATGATTGCATTTGCTTTCCTTTCGTTTTTAGCGCTTAACATACTGAGGATTTTGATTTTGGTGTGGGTTTTCTTCAACGGATTTTCCTTTTTTGACGTCACGCACAATGTATTCTGGTATATTATGAGCACAGTATTTGTCATCATGATATGGTTCACGCAGGTGAAGATGTTTAATTTAAAGGGGATTCCTTTCTATTCAGACTTAAAACTTCTGTATAAAAAATTGTACGCTAAATGACCGGAAATATTCTTTCTCTGTTTGCAAGTTCGCTGTTGGAACTGATTAAGGAGCTTGGTTATGCAGGAATTTTTTTGGGCATGGCAATCGAAAGCTCTTTCATTCCGTTTCCAAGCGAGATAATCCTCATTCCCGCGGGCGCGCTTATTGCAAAATCCCAGATGGCTTTTCTTCCCGTTTTTCTCGCCGGTTTGCTTGGAAGCCTTTTTGGAGCCATGATAAATTACTTTCTGGCCCTTTTTATCGGGAGAACGGCAGTGGATTTTCTTGTTTCAAAATACGGCAAGTTCCTTTTCATAACGAAAAAATCCCTGGACAAAGCGGACAATTATTTCAGAAAATACGGGAGCATAACGACTTTCACGGGAAGATTGATTCCCGTCGTGAGGCAGCTGATTTCACTTCCAGCCGGTTTTTCAAGGATGAATTTCCTTAAGTTCCTTCTTTTCACGGCATTGGGGGCGGGAATTTGGGTGTTGGTTCTTATTTATATAGGCTATTTTTTCGGGATTAACTCTGCATGGATTTCACATAATATGAATTTTGTAAACTTCACAATGTTTTTGCTTGCGGTAGTAATAGCTGTTTTCTACATGACAAGGAAAAAACTTAACCATTATTGATGAGGGTGTTGATTTTTGCGAGTGTTTCAATCATGAATTTTTCCGAGACTTTCATGATTTCGCAGTTATTCACCTCTAGAACATAGCATGAATCCGTGGCCTGTATAATTCTTGTTGTGCCGCCCTCCCGTATTTCTATATAAAGATAGTTTTTGTTCAGGTTGCATTTTACAGAGTTGTCATCTACTATTGTCACGTTTGCGCCAAGCAATTTTCTGTAAAACTGATTCACTAAATTCCCGAGAGCGATTCCCCCATCGCCATCGCAGTTAAAATCCTGTTTTAGATTAACAACGATATTTGGAAGGAGATTTATCTCGCCATCCATAGAAACGTTGTCAAGTTTTCTCGGGTCGTTCCTAAAGTACAAGTTATATGTCGCATGGGTCCCGTTTATGATTACCGGCAGGGATGTCTGGTAAAGTATCAGGCATGGTTTTGTATCGCAGAACTTGACTTTCTTGAAATCCACGCCGTTATAAGTGAAGTTATTCAACTTGTTCACCGCAAAAATTCCCGCCATGATTATTACAAATGTCACCCCTATCACTATGAAAATATTCCTTAATGTTTTGTTTTCCTTGCTTACCTGTTTAGCATTTGGCTTTTTGCCTTGGGTTTCAGCGCTTTCTTTTCTTGCTGCTTTATTCCTGCCTCTTTTTTCTCTTCCTGAATTTGATTTTTTCTTTTTTGGCATTTTATTGTCTATATTTTATATCGTTTATTCTTTTTTAATCAAAATTTCTTTTTAAATTATTTCTTTAAATAATCTTCTTCTATATAAGCTTTGTTAGATAAGTAGTCGCTGTTTAAAATGGCTCGCCTCTCTGCTCCCGACCCTGCTCGGAATTAATAATTTAAATTGTCCTTCGCAAAGTCGCCCTACCTTCACCCGCACTCATTATTAATTAAAAATTGTCTCGTGCAAATGCTCCACTCCCGACTTCACACGAGTTATTGATAGTTAAAATACTCTCTATCACGAAATCGCTCGGCTCACAATTAATAAAAAAGTTAACTAAAAATCAACTTGTTTTGTACTAACATTTAAAGGAAGGTTAAGCGAAGGTAGTGAGCCATTTTTTTATTGTTTAATAATTCAATAAGAATAAGAACATTCCAAATATTTTAAAAATAAAATTTATTTCCTCATCAGTCTAACCACTACAAAGATTATCGCAACTATAAGGATAACATTCAATGCTCCAAGTCCCAAAAGATATGTGTTCCCACCCGTTATTGCGCCCGTGAACAATCCCCCAAGCCCTCCAGCTGTCTTTGCCTGGACTGAAACTGAAACAGGCTGTGTTGCAACCAGCTGGCTTCCTGAAACAACTTCTATGTTAAAGGTGTTATCCCCTGAAGCATCATCTTTTACATCAAGGTTTATCAAAACGCTTCCTGAAGCACCCTTTTCAAGCGTCAAGGTTGAAGGCGAAACAGTTCCCGAAGATGCCCACCCGGAATATCCTGCGGCATTGATTGCATAAGTTGCTTTTTCGCTTCCCGAGTTTGTCACAACAGCCCTTACCACAAGCCCTTCTCCAGCATTTCCTCCCGATTCAAGAGCTGCAGTTACAGAAGCCTTTCCCGTTGCTGCTGCCGAGCCCGCGCAATTTCCGGCAACCTTAAGATATGCGTTGAATACCTCGCTTGAAGACTCGTCGTATGTTTCGGCATCAGAGTCATAGTCATAAAATGTTTCCATCTGAAGAGTGTATTGTTTTTCTGCTGCGTCTTCCGGAACCTTGAATGAAAATGAAGACGTTGCCTTGTCGCCTATGTTCAAATCTCCGACAATGACATCTTCCATATCTATTCCAAGTTCCTTGTTGTAGAGGGTAACCTTTACCTGGTCCTGGAAATCCTCATCGCCTATGTTGTAAACATCAGGCGTGAACAAAACAGTTTCCCCGCAGAAAGCCTCCGACAAAACAGGATAGCTCGCAGTGTCAACAACAACCATCTTGTCCTTGTCCCCTTCCTGGCTTACGCTTATGTCGGCCTTGAAATCTTCCGAGCCAAAGTCGGACAAGTCGGAAGAACTGTCTACGCAGTTTGCATCCTCGTCGCTTTTTGGATATGCCTTTACAACCAAAACATAATTGGCATCACTGACTTCGCTTGGGTCCACTCGGAATTGAAATGTGTGCGTCTTGCTCTTGTCTGAATTGACGTTGCCGACTTCCACTTTTTCCTCGTCGGCGCTTGTCCATATCATGTCTCCCGCGATATTCTTTGCGGAGCCTGATTTGTACAATCCAAGTTCAATGTTTACCTTATCCCAGTCAACATCCCCGTTGTTGTCAAGCGTTACTTTTATTTCAATGTCATCCAAAGGAGTCCAATCGTTGTCATCACCCTGCCCGTTGTTGTTGACATCAACGCTCAATTCCATGTCGGTGGCATTTACCTGCCCGTTTTTGCAGAATGTGTTTGTGAATGTTACGGGAACAGCCAAAGAACCCGTGCTTGATGAATTGCCATTTTCAGTAACATTTACATTAATAGTTCCGGTGTATTCCCCCACAAGAAAGCTTGAATCAATGCTTGAAGAGGACACATTAAACAGCGCTGAAGAAATATTTGTTTTGGTGCTTGGAGGAGAAACGCTGAAAACAGCCGTCTTTGAATTTGAATCCGTGAAAGTCAGTGTTGAGGTTGTAGTTGAAGTAGTTATGTCAAAATTAGGGGTTCCTGTAACCGTGAAGGTTGTTCCTTGTTTTGTCAACTGCACTGTTGAGGGCGTTGGACCTGTTAGTGTTACTGCCGCGCTTGCAAGATTTAGCATCAAAACTAGCGCAAACACCGAAGCGAAAACCGAAAATGTTTTTGTTTTCATTTTATGTGTAATCATTTCGCAGTTACTATGATTTATAAAGATTTCTATTCTTGAAAAGTCATATTAAACAAAGCAGAAAACTAATTTTTTCCTAGTCCTTTAGCCTCATAAGTTCCTTCTGGTCCTCGGCGAGTTTTTTCTTGACGTCCATGATTCTCTTTTCCTTCTCTGTAAGAGAATTTTTGCCCTTCACCTTTGCAATTTCTTCCTGCGCTTCCTTTATTTTCCTTTCAGCATCCCTGAGCTCCGCGTTGGAATCTTCCCTGACGTACCCGTATCTCTCCATATCTTTCTTTTTTCTTATCATTTTCATCACCTGCAAGATTACTAAAAACAGAACCACAAGAGAGACAATTGAACCTATTGAATAATAAATAACCTTCTTTGACAAAAATCCCCCCTCTCCAAAAATCGCAAATCCCCCAAAACTGAATGTTTTGCCGTCTGACTCGGAAATATTTGCCTCCTCTGTCTCATTCTCCGCCGAATTATTTTCAGTTGCATTAGTATCAGCAAGGATTTCTGCAGAGTTATTTGTGCTGTTTGAACTTGCCGTTAATCTCTGCGCCTCAATCTCTTTTTGAGTAATATACCACTCAGGATACAGCTCCAAAGATACGGACTCGCCGGCAGAGAACGTGTCATTAAATCTTTCGTTGACAATCTGGGTGTTTCCTTTCCTCACTAAAACCTTTACTTCAAACTCACTCACATCCGAAGAAAAAGTTGCGGAAGCCACCCCGCTTTTATTGGAAGATACGTGAAAATCTTTTATCAAAGAATATTCTTCATCCGGCTGCAAAATGTATATGTCAACGCTATGTTCCGGAAGGGTCTGAACGGTGATTTCAGTGTCAACTGCGGAAACAATGCCAAAGGACAGAAATAAAGCCAACAAAAAGACCGGCAAAACTCCTCTTTTCATTTTATAACCCTTCTCTTAAAAAATCTGGATTTAAAAAG
>CAZLQA010000026.1:0-6303 GCA_964561665.1 Candidatus Woesearchaeota archaeon | reverse complement strand
CTGAATTTATTATTACAAGGGCATTTGTAAGAATGAAAACCATTTCAATTAGGTATATCCCTATTATTATCTGGAGATAGTAAGGAGGAATCATTTTTGAAACCTCAAAAATGCTCAGCAAATTCTGGAAATTTCCCACCCCTGCAGCACCCTGATGGGTAAGTTCGGAAACCCTCAGTCTTGTGAGGATTGAAGTTATCATCGCAGCCAGTCCGACGACAACCCCCGAAAGAAGAGGAGCAAGAAAAGTCATGTTGCTTTTCATATCGCTTATGATTTCCGCAAGCATATCTTTCAGCCTTTCCGTGATTTTTTGTATGTTCTTCACGTACTGGGAAATGCTCATAAGGCTTGTAGCAGCAACCTTGAGCCCTTTTTTCGCGGATTCAACAAGAACTCTCATGCTCGTGGCAATCAATTCAGACGGATAATCATTTATCACGCCCCTTCTGGAATCAAAAATCGCCCTTTCCACGTTCATGCCGTTCTGCCTTATATTGTAATTCACTTTTCTGAAAAAATCCTCGGTAATCAGTCCTCTTGATGATTCTGCCACGCTCCCGAATGCAACTTCCGAGGGCAATCCGTTCCCTATTCTGTTTCCAAGCTGAAATAGTGAATTGTTGAACTCGTCTTCAAGCTGCTTTGTTTTGTTCCTCTCAACAATAAGCTCTTTTGTTTTTTCCGAGTAAGCAACTGAAAAAAACAAAGCCACTCCCAAAGGAATGAACATGCTCAGAACCAATGCGCCGATTCCGAAGGGCCCCGTGCTTCCCGAGCCCGATGAAGAGGGAATAAATCCAAAAAACATATCGCTTCCAAAAATTCCCAGCCCTATCTGTGAATACGAAAAATCGTTTGAAATCCCCATCAGTTGAGGAAGAGGCGTAAACTGAAAAATCAAGGGCAAAAAACCAATCAGAAGCAAAGGCATCGCAATCAAAAACGCTTTCGAATAAGCCTTGCCGCTTTTATACTTGAGATAAGACTTGTTTCTCTCGAGAAGTTCCGTTTCTCCGTAACCTCCGGGCCTTAGAAAAATGATTTTGTCCGTGAGAAAAAAAGACACGAAAGGCAGGATAAGGGTGTAAACAACGAGGATATGATACCATTTAAGGTAATCGCCAATCATCGCGGATGCAAGCGGAAGAAGCGCGATTCCCAAAACAGGCAAAACTGTTGTAAGCATATAAACATTAGTCAAAGGGCTTCTTACATCGTGCGTAAACCTCAACATTTTGTCATAAACTCCGTCAAGAATTACCTGAAGGGCTTTTTCAAGGGTCTGTATTCTCCTGTCATTATCAGGCTCGAAAAGGCTGCTCTCAATCAAATGAAAAGATTCTATGAACTCAATGTTGTAATCTCTCCACACATCAAGATAATTGTCAAGGCTTTCCTTAAGCGTGGAAAATTTTCTGACCTGCACATTGTAAAAAATTTTCTTGAAGTCCAGCGCCAAAGGATACTGAAGATGCTGCGACGCAAACGCGATTGCTTTTTCAAAATTCGGGGTGTGTCTCATGTAGACAACTATGTAAAGAATGGCGGGAACCATCTGGCTCGAAGCCTTCAAACGCCACTGGTTTGCAAGCCTTTGGGGATAGCCGTTCACAAAATAAAAAAGAAAAATTGAAACAAAAATCACCAGAAAAAAGAACAAAAACGGAAAAGCGAGCAGACTTCCGTTGATTAAGACAATTGCCAGCGAAATAAAAAGTCCTAAAAGAAAAACCGAGACAAAAGACATGACGCTGAGAGTAAGCGCCTGCCACGGCTCCGCGTCAATGTGCGCAATCTCAAGGTTTTTCCTCGCCTGTTCCTCGTCCTTTTTTGAGATATTAAGCTTTATAACGCTTCCCAGGGTTCTGCACCATCGCTCATACCTTGTAAGATGCGGCGCCATCTCCGTCTTGAAAGTCTGATACTCCCTGCTGTAATCCCCTGCACTGATATCCGCAGTTTCAACCTGGCTTTGAATTTGCCTTGAATATTTTTTCAGGACTTCGTCAACGCTCAATTTTTTCCCGGGAAAATTTTTATCGGGCATGTTTCACCTTCTCGAAAAAAGGAAAAGTTGTTAATAAATGTTCTTGGTTAAGAGCTAAAAAAAACCACATCTTCACAAGAATAATTTTTATCTTTAGTATATATTCTTTTTAGGCAATTTATTATCTCTTCGTCTAGTTCTCTTGTTTCATGACCTATGTTCAAGTTCATAATGCTAAATCTGTTAGTAATATGATCAAAACCCAAAGTATGCAAGATTTCATGCATTTCCACAGTTGGATGCGCAGTGCATTCATATTTGCTACAATCCACATCATACAAGTTTATTATCCCTCCAACTATCTCATTTGTATTTTTAAGTATAGGTGATCCTTCTCCAGCAACTACATAATTGTCATCAATAATCTCTTCTTTGAAGCAATTTATCTGTATTGATTTTTCAGTTTTTCCCTCTTGAAATAAAACTACCCTATCTGTAAATTGTTTTATTGTACTTAGACCTACCTCAAATTTTCTTATTTGTTCAGAGGTACAATTATTTTTGTTAGTATAATAGTAATATATTGGTTGAGATTTCCACGAAGGGTACTCAAAAAAATATTCCTGTTCAACAGAAGCATTAAGAGAACTATTATCAATAGAGTAATTAGACACATAACTTTTTGATAAATCTGTATCATTTTCTATTTTATTTTCTGGCGAATGTGCTGTGTACACTAAGTAAAATCCAAAAAAAGAAAATATTATAACTAAAAAAAATATGATGCCTCTTTCCCTATACTCATCAATGGTAAGTCCGTCACCCACTCTTTCTCCTTTTCCTCAATTCCCCGTCCAGCCATTTTTTCCATTCGGGAAAAACCTTCTCGGAAAGAGGCAGTCCCGTTTCCTGGGAAACACTGTCGGAAATCCTGTGAAATGCATCATTCGCAAGAACATTGAACTCCGCCTCAAGCAACTCCGAATTTTGGGTTCTGTCGGAAGCTTTCACAATTTCCTCTTTGATTCTGGCTCTTAGAAGAATGTTGTCGTAAACGGCATCCCAGTTTCCCGCCCACCCTTTTACATTTGAGGCAATCTCCTTTATTACCTCGGAGTCTCCGTTAATCAAATCCTCAGTTGGCTCGAGAGTATCCGTCTCTACATTATATCTGAGCAAATCAACAAACCCCTTTTCAGCCAGAGGATCCGACGTCCAGTGCTTCCTTACTTCGGTAACCCTTATCAGCCTCTTCCACGAGTGCAATCCGTCTGGAGATTTTATGGGATTAACAACAATTATTATATCCGTTGCCTTGAAGCTTGTAACAGGAACTCCCAGGTCATTTACCACTCTGTCAAAAACCGCGTATGGGGATGCTCCGTGAATAGTTCCCGCGACGACATTTGCCAAAGCTCCAATTCTCATTGCCTCGTACAATGCCTTTGCCTCAACGCTCCTTACCTCCCCGACTATCAGTGAGCTGTCTCCCAGTCTCAGGCTTGTTCTTATTCCGTCGTCTGCGGAAACTTCCGTGGTTGTTTTTAAAAGCGCGGAGCGAACCTTCATTCTTAATATGTCATAATTCAGTTTTCTCATTGAATCCACCGGCAATTCAAGGGAGTCCTCTATGACAATTGTCCTGTACTTTGGAAGAATCTCAAGCATCAGACTTCCCAACAGGGAAGTTTTTCCCGAACTTCTCGTTCCTGCAACAAGAAGGGTTCTCGAGCCGTCAATCAAAAAGCTCAAAAGCCCCGCCGCGAAAGAGTTAATCATCCTGTTTTGTATAAACAATGGAAGAGTCCATGGCTGCTCCCTGTGTCTTCTGATTGCGTAAGCCAGTCCTTTAGGCGAAAGAGGCTCCTGTATTATCGCTATTCTTGCATTGACATTTCCAAGCTCCAGTTGAGTGTCAAGAATTGGATTTGCCTCGTCCAATGGCCTGCCTGAAATCATACGGAACTTTGCCGCCCATGAATCCGCGTCCTCCTGGCTTGGAAGAATATTTGTCATGCATTCATCATATTTCTGGTGTAGGACAAAAATATTTGTCAATGATATTGGGGCATTAAGAACGATGTCCTGCAGGTTTTTGTCCTGGAGCAAAACCTCAAGAATTCCAAAACCTATCGTGTGCCTTACAAGAATCGTTGCGAGCCTGTTCAAATCAGGATAGCTTACCTTGATTCCCTTGGAAGTCGCAAGGTCCTGGAGTAAGTCCTTTGAAATGTTGAAAAAAACCTGCCTTGTCCTCTCGGTGTCCGTAAATTCCTCCGCGCGGGGCTGGTGCTCAATAAGCACACTTCTTGCAAGATTCAGGAGCATGTTGTGCGTTTCGCCCAACGAATTCTCGGGAGGAACAATATGGTAAAGGAGCTTTGACTCATTTTTTATTTTCAAGATTGTAACAATGGACTCGTCATAGCTTCCGGAAGCGATTTTGTACTGATTCACAATTTCCCCGTCGTCCGGCAATTCGGCAACCAGTCTCGTGAAGGTGAAGTTGGGGATAACGTCCGGCCTGAAAATTTTGCCGTATATCTCCCTTGAACCCGATTGGTAATCTTTAATATAAGGAATTGCTGTCTGTATCAGCCTCGTTTTTTCAAGAAGCTTCAGAACCCTGTTCAAAAGCATGATATAGTTCTTTTGGTCAAGGTCATAAACAGGATCGATTTTTTCAAGGAACAAGTTTGCTTCAACGATTGTTTTCTTCAAATCATGGTAGGCGGCAATCGGGTCCTGCTTGAGAAGGAAAAGAAAATAAAAAACGTCGTTGTATCTCTTTGCGAAAAACTGCTCGTAGCTCGTCACGAGTTTTTCCTGCGAGAGAATCCTTTCCTGCCTCACAAGATAAACATAAAGGCTGGAGATTTCCAAAAGCAAGGTAGTCTCGTTTGAGTCATAATTGTAATTTTTCTGCTGGACAAAAACAATCCTCGACACGTTGGGGTTTCCCATAAGCACGTCCACTGTCTGCTCCATTACCTTTCCGGAATCCGAAAGACTCGGAACAAACGGCGCTCCGAGATAATTTATATAAAGGATGTCCTCCCCGCCTTCTCTCTGAACTTCGTAGCTGTAAAGCTTGCTTCCGTCTTTGAACTGCATTCAAAAACTAAGAAGTTCTAACTTTAAAATTTTATGCAAGGAGTTTTCCACAAAAAACATTTAAACTGCATTATCATTATTTCGCTATGCCTGACGAACAAATGCAAACCTCGAGCGCGTCTTATACTTCAAATCTCCAAATGAAAGACATTGAAGAAAAGCAGAACATTCTAAGGGAAAGGCTTCTGCTTATAGGAAAAAATCTTGTGGATATAAAGGAGAACACCTCGGACAAAATTCTTGGGATAAAAAAGGAGCTTGAACTGATGAAAAACGAAATTGAAAGAATAAAATCATTCCTGGATTCAATTTCATACCAAATGGGAAAATTTGCAAAAAAAGAGGATGTGGAAATTCTTGCAAAGCAGATGAGAATGTTCCAGCCCTTTTTAAGAAAATAAAATGAGCATAATGGAGGACGCATCGAGAATGAGAAGCAGGGGAATGTCAAACGGCGAAATCATAAAATCTCTTCAGGATAATGGAGCTTCGCCAAAAACAATAAACGATGCGCTAAACCAGTTGGACATAAAAAAAGCCGTTTCAAACGAGTCTGCGCAATATGGAAACAATCAGTACGAACAGGAACAGCCGCAGGAGGAATACAATAATCAGAGAGGATATCAAAGAACTCAGGAAGTTCCGGAATCCGACACGTATCTCCCCCAGCAACAGGAGGAAGTTTACGACGGCTATCCGAACCAGCAGCAGGGGGGTGAATATGATTATCAAAGTTCCGGAATTGACACAAGCACTGTGATAGAAATCTCTGAACAGGTTTTCTCCGAGAAGATGCAGAGCATACAGAAAAAAATTGACGAAGTCTCCGAATTCAAGGTTCTTTCGGAATCAAAATTGGAGCATCTCAATGAAAGGCTGAAAAAAATTGAATCAATAATCGACAATCTCCAGGTAACCATACTCGAAAAAGTGGGGGGTTACGGGCACGGAATAGAAAGCATCAAAAAAGAAATGTCCATGATGCAGGATTCTTTCGGGAAACTCGCCGGAAGAGAAACCATTCCCAAAAGGCAAAAAACGGACGCTAAAAAACTTTCGCAAAAAGGCAAAGAATCACGATAGAATATTTTTATTATATATAGATATTTTATTATTATATCTCTATTTAAAATTGTCTCGTGCAAATGCTCGGCTAAAAACTAACTAGTTTTATATTAACATTTAAAGGAAGGTTAAGC
>CAZLQA010000025.1:6217-6658 GCA_964561665.1 Candidatus Woesearchaeota archaeon | reverse complement strand
CAGTCCGGAAATCAGCTTTCCAACCTCTATTCTTGCCCCAAAAATTGCGGGCTTTGTATTCCTGAAAACAAACTCCTTAAGGATTTTGAGCTTGCACAAAGAAGCCAAGGCAAGAAGCCTTTGTTTCTCTATCTCTTTTTTCTTTTCTTCCCTGAAAGAAACTATTTCATCAATAAGCTTGTAGATAACTTTTTCTGCAATAACTTTAATCTCCCTGCTGCCTTTTGCAATCCCCTCCACTTCCTCGTTAAGGGAAACATTGAATCCTGCTATTAGAGAGTCCACGGGATTTATTTTAAGATTTGCTCTTGCGGAAATCAAATCTGCCTTGCTTATTTCCCCTATTCCCGCTTTCACGACGGGGATGTGATTTTGCTTCAGCATGAACAGCAAAGCTTCAAGGCTTCCGAGAGAATCCGCCTTTGCTATTATTCCCTGCTT
>CAZLQA010000025.1:0-6207 GCA_964561665.1 Candidatus Woesearchaeota archaeon | reverse complement strand
CTGCTTTTCCTCCGCTGTTTTAAGAATCTGGGAAATTTCATCCTTGAATATTTTTTCAATTTCATCCTTGTTGTTATTGTATGCCATAAAAGGCATACCTGGAAGAACGTCGATTTTTTCCGAAAACTGCATTCTCACTCCAGTGCTTGCAGAAACGCTTTTCTTCGGCTTGAATTTGAATTTAAGCGGCTCAATCTCCTCAAGAATTCTTATTTTTGTCAAAACCGCGAAGCCTTCAAGATTGCTTACCGCAATCTCGTCATTTTTCCCAAGAGTTCCGTCATAAAGAATTGACTCTGCATAGCTTATTGACTTGTCTTTTTTTATTTCAAGAATAACTCCCTTAGCGTCTTTGCCTATCACAAGACTCTTGGAAAGATATTTCTGGCTCAATCCGCAAAGCATCATCATCAATTCAGGGATTCCTTCATGTGTTTTTGCCGAACACGGAACCATAGAGATTTTTTTTGTGAAATCGCTTATATTGTAAAATAAATCTGATTCAAAACCCATGTTGCTCAATGAACCCACAAGAGTAAGGTATTTTTCGTCAAAGTTCTGCTTCACGTTTCTTCCCTGCGATTCGACACTTTCCTTAATCCCGAGAGTCTTGCCTGTTCTCCACCCTGAGATGTTGTCTATTTTGTTAAGGGCTATCACGAAAGGGGTTTTCCCGTGCCTTAAAATCTGCAGAACCTCCGAAGTCTGGGGCTTTATTCCCTCGTTTATGTCTATGACAAGAACGGCAATGTCCGCCAGATTTCCTCCCCTTTTTCTAAGGTTTGTAAAAGCCGCGTGCCCGGGAGTGTCTATGAACAGAAAACCCGGAATTTCAAGATTCAGCCCGGATTTTTCAACAAGGGGAAATGTTTTTTTAAGTTGCTCTATGGGGTATGATGTAAATGAAATTTCCTGTGTTATTCCGCCCGCTTCTTTTTCATGAACGGAGCTGCCTCTAAGGCAGTCCAAAATGCTTGTTTTTCCGTGGTCCACGTGCCCCACAACCGTCACTATCGGCTGGCGGATATTTTTTGATTCCATAAAATTGAAAGAAAAATTCAGGTTAAAAAGTTTCCTGACACAATCTTTATAAAATTTAATTGCATTGTCAGGCTATGCCTGAAGAAGAAGTGATGAAAGTAAGGAATTCAAGAAAAGCGTATTTTTTTGTTTATCTAATGGTGTTTGTCCTGCTTGTTGCCGTGATTGCGATAAAAATTTTAGGGAAAGAGCTGAACGAACAGGCATTTAATGTGGTCATCGCCTTCTCGGTGGCTACGGTTATTTTAATTGAATTCCACAGGCTAATGGATTATTATGAAATAAACAGCAGCTCCCTTACTCACTCGTCGGGAATCCTCTCCAGAAAAATAAGAAAAGTGGACTTGGTTTCTGTAAGCGACGCCGATTCCAAGCAAACCGCCTGGCAGAGAATGCTCGGCTATGGGGATGTCAACGCCAGGCTTTTCTCGGAGGACAGCACAATTTCGATAAAAAACATCAACAATCCAGTGGGGTTTGCGGATTTTTTGGAGAAAAAGATGAACGAAAAAAAGAACGCCATTCCAAACATAAAAGGACAAAATGGAAACAGAATACTTTAACGCGCCCCACAGGAAAAAATTTCGCCTTAAGAAGCATATAATGCTAATCACATTCCTTATTTTTCTCGGAATCCTGTCTTTTTTGATTTACACGTCATTTTATGATGTTTCCTTTTTTGATAACGTGATAACCGGGAACCTGATAATGGGGGATTCTTCAGAGCAGGAGGGAAAAAGCGTCCAGATAGACGGGGACTTGACAGAAATTCCCTCCCTTAAGTTAAAGGGAAATTTTGAAAATGTAGAGATTACGGGCTCCTCGGGTTCGTACATTTACATTGACAGCCAGAAATTTTACCTCGGAAACTCCCTGAATAATTACATAGTCCTTGAAAATTACAGCGGAGAAATTTCTTTTGACGATTCAGAGATTTCTTCGCTTTCCGGAGGAATCACGAGAGCTGTAATAAACGGGGTTGAGATAACTCCCGCAAAAACCTCGATGAAAGTCAAGCTGGAAAATCCGATTGATTACAATTCCCTTAAGATAGAGAATCAGGTTCTGGTAAAAAAATTGTTTTATGCGACTTCGGGAGTATTGAAGATAAACGGGGAGAAAAATATCATTAATCTTTACAATGAAAACATAAGCATCGGGAACTTTGCGGGAAATATTGAAATTGAAAAAGATAGACTGAAAATTCAGGGCACGGCAAAAAGCCTTAATGTTGAAGGTGATTCAAAAATAAACATCAATGGCTAAAAAGCATTTTTCATTGAAAGAAACTGCAAGGGATTTTATAGCATTGGGAAGCCCTGTTTTTTTTATTCTTGTTATTGCAAGAATTTCATTTCTCTCCCACTATGAATATTTAAGCCAGTTCGCAATTGCGGGAATTTTGTTTTTAATTTTGTTTTTTCTGTTTAATGCAAATATGCATTCCGGACTTGGTTTTATTGTATTGACTTTCACGACTTTGTATTATGATGATTTAAAATTTAGCGTTTTTGCATTTTTCATCTACATTGGATTGATTGCTTCTCTGATTTACCTTGAAAGGGAAGAAAGAGAAATATTTCTTGGAACTTTTCTCGGAATTGCAAGCACAATTTCGGGGTATCTCGCAGTCAGGATTTTGTTCGGCTGAGAAATACTGCTCGCTTTCTACTCACACCTGCACTCATTATTAATTAAAAATTGCCTCGTGCAAATGCTCGGCTCGCTTGTTATGCATAATTGTTAATTGCAGATAATTTTGGTTAAGTGTAAAATATCGGGTTCAGGACTAAAGGCAGATGTTTGGAAATAAAGATGGTTTATTATTTTAGACTGAACCCAAACTTCTTCAAATCAATCTTATTGTTTATTATAACAACCCCCTCTTCTCTCAGCATCCTTATTTTGTTTTTTGTTCCGGATTCAAAACCGCCAACTTCTTCATTGGATTTTATTACACGATGGCAAGGGATTTTTGGAGCATAAGGATTTTTATTTAAGGCATTTCCAACAGCCCTTGGACCGGATTTTAGTTTCTTTGCAATAGAACTGTAAGTTGAAACTTTTCCCTTTGGAATCTTTTTGCAAATTTTGTATACCTTGTTTTGGAATAAGGTGAGCATTATAAAAATCAATAGTCGGGCATCTCTTCACTTTCTTTGGAGTTTTTTCCGCCAAGTTTTGCCTGCGATTTGTCCTTTTCCTTTCCCGATTCGGAGCTTTCCTCTTCAGCCATGTCCTTGGCTGTTATGGAATTAATCATTTCCTTGAATTTTGGAAAGTCCTTTGCAAGTATTCTCACTCCCTGCTTCGTGAAGCCAGTGTATCTCTCGCTTGTCACAAATTCCCTTACGGTTAAGCCTTTTCTCCCTCCGAAGTCATCAACTCTTACAACCACATCTGTTGTGTCGTTCTTGTTTATCTTTCCTATGTCTTTTTCCATAATTAATCTAAAAAAGGGAGTTATTTAAAGATTTTGATTTTTTTGTATTATGCAAAAAAACGCCCAGAGCAGGAATCGAACCTGCGAGCCCCGAAGGGCCCGGATGTTTGCTGTTTCTCCCTGCGATTTCGTCGAGGTGATTGGAAATCGCCCTTCAGTGCTGAAGGAAGGGTGACTTGTTAGGGAAACGGTGTTTCCATGCGATTAGCAATCCGGTGCAATACCATTATGCGATCTGGGCATTTTGATTAAGACAATCCAAAATTTATAAGGTTTTTTATGTGTTTGGCTTTTCCTAAAACCTTCATTTTTATTGGCTTACTGAATGAAGACGGCTCACTCATTTCATTCGTTCGCTTATTGGTAAAATCCTGGCGCATTCAGTGTCTGCCGAAGCGTATGCGTAATCGCTTATTAATAATTTTGATAGTACAAAACAAGTTGTTTTCTATTAATTAATTTTTTCATTAATTGTGAACCGAGCATTTGCACGAGGCAATTTTTAATTAATAATGAGCGCAGGTGTGAGTAGAGCGACTTTGCGAGGATAATTTTAAACAGAAATTACTTGTTAAACAAACCCCTATAGCATAGATGTTAATAAGTTAAAATTCACTAAGTTTTTTTTGCTCTGTTTCCCCCATTGCGTTTTTCCACGTGCTCCATGTCTTCCTGAAGATTCCCTCATTATGGAGCTTTTTCACGTTCCTTTTGAGAAACTGGCTTGTCGTCGGGTCTGAGGTGTAACCGGAGCCCATGTCGTGCCCGTATTTTTCTTTCAGGCGGAGCATTTCCTTTTCCCTTACAGATTTTGCAATTATCGAAGCTGCCGAAACGGCTATATGATTCCTGTCAGCCTTGTGCTCGCAGGAAAGCTCAATATTTCCTGGGTTTTCGATATGGCTTTCTAAAAACTCCTTCCATTTGACTATGCTTGTCGAAGGGCAGTCTATGATAACCTTGATGTCCTTGTATCCTTTGTTTATTTTGTTTATTATTTTTGCGCACGCAAACGCCTCGACTTCGTTCAGCTTAACGCCGTTTTTGTTGTGATTCTCAATTTCATCAGGGTGCACGATAATTGCCTCAAAAGTTTCGGCTTTTTCCCTTATCATATCCGCAAGAAACTCCCTTCTTTTCTCAGTCAGTTGCTTGCTGTCCTTAACCCCGAGTCTCCGAAATTCCTTTTCATCTTCTTTGTCCATCAGGCATCCCGCAAGAACCATCGGCCCTATCACCGGCCCTCTGCCGGCGTCATCAATTCCAAGAATTAACATCTTAACTGAAAAAGAAAATGGTTTTTAAGTTTTTGTGTACTGCAAAAAATTTGTATTTTAAAAAATAGCGGAAAAACATATACCTCTTTAACTTTTATTAGAAAGGTGGCTATTTCTTAAAATTAATCCTTTCAGTTCCTAATATCAATAAATTAAGATAATAGCGGGGGTGGGATTTGAACCGCACGACCTCCGGGTTATGGGCCCGACGAGCACTCCAGGCTGCTCTACCCCGCTATAAAAATTATAAATTGAATGAGGTTTTAAACTTAACCTATTTGGTTAAATCCGCGAGAAATAAAAAATAGCTTAAATTTGCAGAAACGTAAATTAATGAAACGACATTTTGATTTGGGTGATATGATTGGTTAGTATTTGATATTGGGCATTTATCTTATAATCATTTAAGCTAATTAGACGTTTTCTTCAACACCAGAAAAATTGTTCGCTTCCTGGGATTGCCTGGGTTGTCAGTAACTGAATTTCCTGAGAAACCGGCTTGCTTGAAAATTCCTAGGACGTCTTTTAATTCCTGCTCGCTCTTTGGATAGAACTGAATGATGCATGGTGAGTTTTTTTTCAATACGAAGAAAATGCCTTCGGCTAATTGCTTTACGTCTTCTGAATTCTTTAGCCATTGTAAAGCGGAGACGGAAACGACGCCATCGAATTTTCTTTTTGGGAAAAGTTCCTTGAGATTTCTCATGTCGCCTTCGACACACTCGAAGCCTTTTTCTTTTGCTTTCTCAAGCATGTTTGGAATGACGTCGAGACAAGTCACCTTATAACCTTCCGCCTTGTAGACTTCTGCCGTAAGTCCTGAGCCAGCGCCGAGGTCAAGCAAAGTGCTTCCTTCAGGAATGGAAAGAAGCTCTAAAACGCGAAATGCTATTTTCTCCTGGGCCTTTTTCATTCCGCTTGACCTTGAGTATCTTTCTACTTCTTCGTCAGAATAAGAAAATGTAGGGCCAAGCAGAAATTCCTCAGGCCTCTGGTTTTTGACAACCCAGCCTTTTGACGATTTGAGTTTGTATTTCATAGACTTATCTGGAAATCTGCGTATTTATTATTTGCTGAAAGATAGCTAAAATAATTATAACAAGTAGATAAAATAGAAAAAAGAGAGAACGAACAAAAATAGCCAAAATAATTATAATAACTACGGCAACTAATCTTCTGTTGAATATAAGGATAATTGAGATTGCTGTTTACGGACCCTGGGTCACAATTTTAAAAAAGAAAAACCTAAACTAAAGAGATGTTTATTCTTCTTCTTCGTCTTTTTCTTTCTCTTCTTCGTCGTCATCGTCTTCGTCTTCTTCGAAGTCTTTAGCCATTTGCGACCTCCTCTTGCCTAGGGTAGAATCTCGGATTTTAAAAGATTTCTATTTCCGAGAATATTGATTGAAAAAGGGCTAGCTACTGAAGGCTAAAGCTCTCGGCATC
>CAZLQA010000024.1:746-7813 GCA_964561665.1 Candidatus Woesearchaeota archaeon | reverse complement strand
TTTTCCTCTGTTCTGAAACTTTCGCCGAAAACACAAAATGATGCGCTGAAAGTTCTAAGGCAGGCGGAAGGATTTGAGCTAACATCGGGCAGGGGCCCTGCAGGAATCTCCGCAGCAGCATTGTACGTCGCTGCACTTATGAACGACGAAAAGAAAACCCAGAGGGAAGTCGCGGACATTGCGGGAATAACTGAAGTCACGATAAGAAACAGATACAAGGAACTTATAGAAAAGCTCAAGCTCGAGGATAAAATCAAGGCAAAGGAAAACGAGCTGAAAGTCAAAAACAAATAACTTTTTATATAAATTCTATTAAAATCGGATTCGCTGACGCTCACTTATCAATTTAAGAACTAACTTCAATTTGCTTAATTTTATAGGTTATTTCACCAAGCTGTTCTATAATTAGTAATAAAGTGAAAGTCTGTGAAGAAAACAAAAATGAACTTAAATAATTAACTTTTTAATCCATAAAACTTATTCATCTTCATATGATTTCACCGGAGGCAGTTAGAAATCACCGTTCAGCGCTTTGAGGAAGTTATGCGGAGTTGCCGGAGTGGTCAAACGGGCGAGGTTTAGGCCCTCGTAGCTTAGTGCTTGCAAAGGTTCGAATCCTTTACTCCGCATTACACATTCGCAGAATATATGGATTCGACAAATCAATTTTAAACTAAGAGGGAAAATAGAAAAAAACCACAGGTTGTTTTCATTCGAATTCTTTACTCCGCATTTGTGCTGTTGAACAAAGTGAAATAGCATCGGATTCGACAAAATGGTTTAAATGAAAAGGAAGCTAGAAAGAAACTACGTGTTTTTTATTCGGATTCTTTACTCTGCATTCACACAAATTTTTATAAACAAGAAATATCCCCGAAGTTTATGGTAAAAAACCTTGCAGGAATTGCCGCGGCAGGTTGTGTTTTATTCGGTTCTATGCTCTTAGAAGGGTGTACCCAACACATGAGTTATGAAATCACTCGTTCGAATGAGGTAAGAAAAGTAGCAAAACAACCAACCATAATCACGGGATATGTAGGGAAAAAAGAAGTGGGAGAAATTGTAATAGGAATGCCTTTGGCTTTGGTGCCTTATAACTATCATGATAAAAAACCAAAATTCCCTATGCCTCAAAGAAAACCTGAAGTGCAATATGAAAAACCAATTATTAATATTCCCGAAAGAAAACCAATAAACCTTATGATTCCGTTAACAAAGAAGGAATTTTGTCCTACACTAAAGGAGCTAAATATTATAGAAAACACATTCATAGCCACAAAAAATTTGAAAATTTCCTGCATTAGAAAAAGAATTCCAAGATACAAAAAGGGATACACTCAATTTTCTCAAGAAAAATTTGCGGGTTTTTTTAGGAGATACAACCCCCTCGGACCATTTGTGGGAGAAACAATGCAGGAAGGAAAAAAGTATCGTCTCTTAAGATTTTATCTCGAGGATATTTATAATGTTAATTAAATGTTATTTTTAATTATAAAAATCAAAATTTTAATAACTAAAAACCAAACTCATCAATTTGGTTTTTAATTGCAATAACCGACTGGGCGTAGGTATTTCCTGCTTTTTGCGAACACTCATAAAAGATTATTAGTCCCCCATAAGCATCTTTGCAGTTATTATTTATATTTCCTATTCCCCAGTTATATGCCAAAAGAGAATAATCAATAGAATCCTCCTCGGAAAATCCAATTAAAGAGTCTTTCAGATAAACATTTCTTATAAGGGAATAATACGCGGTTCCTACATGGATATTTTTCTCTGGGTCTTTTAATTCCGTTTCATAATTATCTATGTTAATATTATTTATGGAATCGCTGCAATATCTTCCAGATACACCGCAATATTTTTGCTTCACATCAACTAAAGCCCCAGCTTTAATCTGCATCAATCCAATAGAAGTTCCTCTGTCCCCAACAGCATCAGGATTTCCTGTAGATTCTTTAAAGATAATGGCTTTAATCAGGCTAATTGGAACATTATAAGTATTTGATGCTTCAATAACAAAATTAGAATATTCGCTGTTAATTTTCCCTACAACTGGACTAATTGAAGCTTCAATTTTCACTGAACAGCTGTTTCCACCAAAGATAATAGGAACTCGAGTAAAGACGCAATTATTTCTAATGCTTTCACATTCTGTCTTGTCACATGCATTTAAAACGCCACTCCCGCAACTATTGCATTCAGAAGTAACAATATCGGGAAGATTTGTTACCGCAACAGGAATTACAGGAGCCGCCGTTCCTTTCGGAATAATCTTGCTTATCACAAGCTCCGCATAAGCGCCGCCTTTTATCATTATCAGCTTCGCTTTCTGTTTTGTGAAAAGAGCCTTTTTAATGAGCTCCTTGCCATTAATGTAATTTATTTTTTCCTGAGGAGTATTCAACGCGCTTATCTTATCAATCTCTGCGTCAAAATCGACAAGGTACGTTCCGGGCTGAAGAAGATTGTTAATATTATTCTCAACTGTCTGAAGAGTCTGATTCTTAATGTCAATTGATTTTATCGTGCTTGTTACACTCTTCTTGTCAATGTAGCAGTTTAACTCTCCTTTCCCGTTATCGCAGGTTCCTACTTTCTGCCATCTTCCGCTGGGAGTTCCTGAGGCAGGGTCTGTTCCTCTTCCCGGATTTTCAGTGCTGCAGACGCGGACAATTCCCGCATTGTAAAGCTGAGGGTCAATAATGTTTGATGCTCCTGCCTGCAAGTTGGGGTTCAGCAAGCTGTACGCGCTTGAAGTTCCAGAAACGCACTGGGATTCCGTTTTTATGTCCGTCTGGCTTGCCTGTTCCTGCAAATACTTGTCTTCAAGATAATTGACTGCAAAGCTCGTCGAGACTTTCTGAAATCCGCATTCTTCCTGTGTGTTCACTCTTATGCACATTTCTTTATATCCTGAAGGAGCCGTGAAGTCTTTTGTCTCGGATGCATAACCTCCTTTGCCTATGTATCCTGAAGCGATTGTCACCGTGTTGGGAGTTTGGTAGTATGAAGTTCCGGAAGGGCTCTTTAAGTAAACTGTATAATATGCACCTATATTATTTATGCTGTCCTCTCCTGCATAAATATGATAAAACGCCTTGTATTGTGATGTCGCTGGTATCGTGGCAGTTGTATAAGTCTCTTCAGAGAACCACGCGTGAAACTGGGGAGGGCTTCTTGGCTTTATCAAACTGCTCAACCCCACATCAGAAGGATATGTCGCGGAAACGAAATTCTGGCACACTGCTTTTCCAATTCCTTCCGTCGCCTGAGCCTTAAATGCCTGGAAAGAATTAGCCCTGTAATACTGCGCCATGTAATCGGTAGAATCTTTTGCATTTTGCCATGCGCTCTGGACTCCAAGATATTCCCCTCCGCCTCTTGGACTTGCACCTATGTTGAAAACATCTCCTGGTTTTGTCTGTCCCGCAAAAACCTCGATTATTTTTGGAATCGCGACTTGCGCGAAAGGCGCCGCCTGGCTCCAGAAGAAATCGCAGAGGTAAATGCTGTGAATTTCATCGCATATTCCAACTGTCTTTCCTGTGTCAAGATTTGTCTTAAGGCAGTCCCTGTAATTTTTCTGCACGGAAATCAATCCATCAATTCCTGCCTTCACGCCAGAAAGACAGACGGGAATTTTGACATCGGGAAAATTTGGAAGGCATAAAACGCTGCTTCCAACAATGCCAGATTGCACGACGTCCGCAACTGGATAACTTCCCCCCAAATCGCACCTGCTGCTTGGGCATACGACGGGGTCGCATACATTGAAAAGCAGATTGCATTCGGTTGGAGACATGAAGTTTTGGCACTGAAATTCCGGAACATTGACGGCGGGCTTTCCAACTCTTATTGATTCCCTTCCTATTCTCACCATGCCCGTTAGCCCTGGCTTGTAAGCCCTTGAGGCGTCATTGATTGCGCTTATTGCCTTTGAAACAAGAATATTTGTTTTTCCTGAATCCAGTCCGGGAAATGTTCCCGCAATCAATCCTGTTCCTGGATTGAACTGCTGACATATGTCATCTCCTACTCCAGAATTAAATTCCGCTTTTCCGTTCTCTCCAACGTTGCAAAGGTAAAAACTGGAAACCTGCCCGGAATCATCATACGCCCTTATGTTTCCGAATCCGGGAAGAGTCTGCTTCATTGCAGTATACCATCCGTTTGTCGTGTCAAATGGAACCAATGCAGGCCTTCCCTTGTAAGGCTCCGTCTCAAAATAGCTCACTTCAGGATTTATGAATTTGTTTGTGTAAGAATTTTCGTCGTACTTTTTGAAACCCTTTCCGAATCTAGATTTTATCGTGCCTACTTTTGGATTATCATCTTTGAGCAATGTTCCATCTTCATCGTAGACATTTTGTATGGAATAAGAATTTCCCCCGTTGTCTTTCAATGTAACATAATACCTGTCGTTATTAAAAGAAATTGGTTGTATCAGCTCACCTATAGAAATGTTTCCATTTTCTTTGACTGTTTTTGCGCCTCCATAGTTTCCCACAACCGGATTCCTGTCGCTGCTTTGGAAATCCACATTTTTTGCCCCTGAAATCCAGTCTTGCTTCTTAATATCATCAAGAAATTTATTGTATTCCGCAAGATTTCTCACATTCGCATTTATTTCATTCAAGAGAGCATACCTTTTCATCTCCGCAGCCTGTCTCAACTGTTGGCTGACTCCTGAACCGGAATCAATGATTTTGTTTAGTCTTTCCAAATCCTTTGCCTGTGTTAAGGAAACTTTCTCGCATTTGCCTGTCTCATCATCAGGAGAAAATGCAGCCTTCAAGTCAGGGGAAATTTCAAGCTCTTTTATATTTCTTTTTTCGGTTCTTCCGTTCGTCACTTTGTTTCCTAAAGAGGATTGTATCTCGCTGAGCTTTCCGCACAAGCCACTGTCCGTGATTGCATCCTGGCTTTGTATCACATTGAAAACTGCGTCAACATCCGCATCAATCTCCTTAGAGTGTCTAAGGAAGCAGGAATCCAAAGATTCTTTCGTCGAGGCAATTTCAGATTTGCAAATGTCAGTCCACCCCCCGCTTTCAGTCATTATTTCCTGCCTTGCAATGGATTTCCCATCCATGTTTGTAAAGAAATTTTTCACGGTAAGGTAAGTTCCCGTCGTTAAACACGCCGCATTTAGTCCCTCAACTACACTCCCAAGAGAATCCGAGGTGCTTTCCCATTTGCCTATTGAATCGTCAAGAGTCTTTATCCTATCTTTTATCTCTCCAGGAGAAAGCTGAATCCCCCTCTTTTCAATTCCTATCTTGAAGCTAACATTCGTCTCCGATTTTGCATTGTCAATCGTCGGAATAACAGAGACTTTTGCCTGATTTTTAACATTGACTTTTATCAGTGTGAAAGTATACTTGCTTCCAAAGCTGTCCCCTATATCTTTTTTAAGAGTTTTTCTCGAGGAGCTTATTGCCGCTTTTTGAACCGCACCTATAAAAGTTGTCGAGTCAAGATTCACATTTAAAACGGCAGAATCCCCTTTCGTGGAAGTTCCCTTGCTCAGGGAAATAAGCTGTATAGACTCGCTTGACTGCTCCTTCACGGCATTTTTTATTGAAAGAAGACTGATTCCTTCCTCAAAAGTTGAGGCGGCCAAGGCATTTATAACCCATACTTGTTCGGAAACAGGAACAGCCCCTATATACCCTCCAGCTTCAGCTCTTGGCTCTGTATTATAAGAACTCTCCATCCAATAAATCTTATCAGGAGACCATTGCCATCTGTTGTTAGAATATCTGTAATAAATTGGGGTGCTTCCGGAAAACTTAAGCGAATAAATATCCATTGAATCTTTCAAGTAAACCACTTCGTTCTTTCTCAAAAGGAAAACATTTGACTCTCCGTTTCCGCTGTTTCTAACCAAAACTTCCGCACTGTAATCATCCCACGTTGGTTCGTAAACACCTTCAAAGGAAATTTCCTTAACATTCCCGTTCAAAAAAATGCTTTTTGACGAAATTTCCGAATTGGAAATCTTTAGCGAGTTCTCGCAATAATCTGGAACGCCCGACGACTCAGGATACTTTTCTGCAAATTCCTTGCACAGCTCAGCCATTGTCTTTTTCTGCTCCGCCTGTTTTGCAAGTTTAATTGAACTCAAAAGCGCTCTTTCTCCGTAAGTCTCCTGGGAATTTGAGTCTTCTTTTTCATTGGGATATTGGTTGATAATCGTCCTGTATTCATTCATCGCAAAATCATAATTTTGTTTTGAATTTTTGTCGTTTTCAAAAGACTTGATGTCGTCTTTTGGGCTTTCAAATCCGTATACCCTCACCTTTTTCCCAAAAACGTCTTCTGCTCCTGATACGGAGCCTCCTGCATTATACCCTAATCCGTAAAATCTCTTTCCCTCTATTGCATACCTCGCTGCCCGATTTGCAACGGCACCATAAGTCTTGAAAATATTTGTTGTGAAGTCAATAACTCCCACACCAGTGTATTTCTGATAAGTAAGCATTTTCACCATGGTGTTTGCAGAAGAAATCTCTTCCTTGCTTAGCTTCTCCTCTACTTGCGGCATTTCCATAAAATAAACGAACAAATCCTTCTCGTTGCCAGAATTTTCTTTTGTTCCCGCATAAGCGAGATAAACGTACTTCCCTGATGACTGGTATAAGTAGTCGCCTACGGCAGCGGTTACGGGCTTGCCGTCAATTTCCAAATTTACCTTAGGCGAAATTTTCAGGACAAAGTTCTCTACTCCGTCGTCCGTCCTGCAGCTTACTCCTACATTCTGGCTTATTCCCTCTTCTTCCAGACTTCTCACATAACATGCGTTGTCAAGAAATCTTTCCCCGTCCGCAACTTCGACAATATTCCCGTTTATATTCAGCTTTGCCCTTGTGTCGGGCGCGTCCAGGCTGTCCAGTCTGAGCTGCAAACCCGCCTGGCAGAAAAAACCCGGAAGATAAATCTTGTTTGAAGTTTGCCCTTTCTTAAGATTGACAGAGGAAATTTTTTGCTCCTTGTTCAGGTAAACAGAAACAACCGCATTGTCCGAATCAATTCCCTCGACCCTTAAGAATCCCTTCCCGTTC
>CAZLQA010000024.1:0-736 GCA_964561665.1 Candidatus Woesearchaeota archaeon | reverse complement strand
TATTTTTCATCCCATTCAAAATTATCAAGCTCGGGAAGGTAATATGTCGCCTTTCCTATTCCAAACGCATCCTCAATGTTGTATTTTATCGTGGCTGTCAAATTTCCATCGACAAAGTCGGGCATGGACGATTCATTTGGCTGCTGCTTCAGGACTATGACTGCATATCCTATATTTCCTAAAACAGGAGAGTTAAGAAGCGTAGTTCCCCTGCTTTTGACTGCAGCCTGCGCGGGATAATACCCTATTCCGGAAATTCCCTTGGAATAGTCTCCCTGGAATGAAAGCTTGTCAATTGCATTAACCTTTATTAGAGGATTTATCTGTGTTGCCTGCAGCTGGCAGAAAACGGGAACATTCTGCTCTTCAAGCAAATCGCTTCTCACGACGCTAGGGGAGCATCCGAAAGGCGCAACCTGAACAATGAAATCCTGCCCTGCGCCGCATTGTTTGCTGTCAAAAATGGGGTAAAGATTTATTCCCTGCGAGCTTAAATGGTTCGTGCTTATGCTCGGGGAAATAAACTGGGGATTGGAATATGACGCAGAGGAAACAAAAAGCATGGAAGCCATGATTCCAATTAGGAAAATCATTCCCGACAGCAGTTTTTTCCCGTATTTCATTTGAAGTTGATATCCAGTCCTTTTTCGTCGAATAGCAAATAATTATTCTGCAATTGCTCGATTGTCGTAGGAGTTTTAAGGGACTGCGCATTTATCTCCAAAACGCCGTTGTC
>CAZLQA010000023.1:0-8314 GCA_964561665.1 Candidatus Woesearchaeota archaeon | reverse complement strand
AGAGATAAATAGTTTTTAAGTTTTACATTGCAAAAAGAATATCATAAAAAATCAATATTTTTTATTAAGAATTCCATAAAAAATGTAATCTTCAATGAGTGAACCGGCAGACATAAGGCGCTCTTTAAATCGGAGATGGGATATTCTGTCCAATGCTCTTGTCTCCTCGCTATCAGAGTCAAGTCTTTTAGGAAAATTTCCAATGCCAAAATGATTAACCCATACACCATCAACCTTTACGTATCTTGCAGCTCTTTCAAGAAATTCTTTTTGGTTATTTATATCATGAGGTTCTACCAAAAAAAAGTTGTTTCCAAACGCCTTCTTTGCAACAAAATCCTCACCTACTACGCATAATCCCTCGGGAAAAATTCCCTCTATATGGGAATACGTTTTGACTTTCATCTTATTCAAAAAATTCTATTCCCAGTTCTTCCTCAATTTCCTCGTGCTTCCTGCTTTCCATAGAATCTCCGTGCCCAAGAATCTGGGAGCTTTTTACTCCCGTGACAATAAGCAAAACCCTTATTGATTTTTCCATGTCCGGGGAAATTTGAGCCCCCCATATTATTTTTGCGTCCGCATTCAGCTTTTCCCCGACCGTCTCGACAATCACCTTGCATTCATCCAAAGACATGTCGTTTCCACCCACAATATTAATCAAAGCGCCTTCCGCGTCGGAAATTTCAACGTCAAGAAGAGGATTATTGATTGCCTTTTCAACGGCTTCCAGCGCCCTTTGAGCCGTGTCAGATTCGCCCATTCCAATCAAGGAAACGCCTCCGTTTGTCATCACAGACCTTATATCCGCAAGGTCAAGATTAACCAGTCCGGAAGTTGTCACCAGTTCGGTTATTCCCTTGACGGCGTTTGTCAAAATTTCGTCGGCAATCTTAAACGCGGTATGCAAAGGCAAGTCCGGAGCAAGCTCAAGAAGCTTGTCATTTGGGATTACTATAAGTGTATCAACGATGGACTGCATTTTTTCAAGCCCCTCCGTCGCATTTTCAATTCTCTTTTTTCCTTCTACAGTAAAGGGAAGCGTCACGACGCCTATGGTGAGGATATTCTGCTTCTTTGCTATTGCCGCAACTACAGGGGCTGCGCCGGTTCCCGTTCCCCCACCCATGCCGCATGTGATGAACACCATATCGCTTTCCTGGATTTTTTTTCTTATTTCCGTCTCGGATTCTCTTGCAGATTCTTCCCCTATCCTTGGATTGCTTCCCGCCCCAAGTCCCTTGGTAAGCTCTCTTCCTATAAGAATCTTGTAGTCTGCATTTGTATACAACAAGTCCTGGGCGTCCGTATTCATGGCGATAAGCTCACCTCCCTTTATTCCAATCTCCCTCATCCTGCTCAAAGAGTTATTCCCGCCTCCACCGATGCCGATAACCTTTATCTTCGCAGACTGTTTCTTTACAAGCTCTTCAAGCTCATGGTCTATGTTTCTGACTTCATTGGAGATTCCTTCGTCAGAATGCCTGAACCCCTTTTGATTATAAGCCTCTTCCATGACAAATCCAATCGCGGATTATTTATAAGAATTATTGTGATTATTTCTCAGCCAGCCTGCAGAAATTTCTTTGCTTCTTCAGAGGCATAATCCAAATATTCTCTTAATCTTGGGCTAAAACATTGCTGCTTTTCAAGGTAAACATTCATATTATCTTCACTAAAAGCAATTTCTCTCAGCTCTGGAGATACAACGTAGTGAGTAATTGCGCATCTGTCCAACGCTTCTGAAAGCCAAGGGGATGTAGGATAAGGCCCGTCCCAGTCAAACCAAAGTTTATCAAGAAAAGAAGGCCTTCCTTCTCTTTCTTTCTGTTTAAGCTCGTAAAAAAGTTTATGCCACCCTTCTCTCTTCGTAGGAATGATAACCCTTTTGTTTTTCATCATAGCCATCAAATGAAAAAGGAATTGTGCCTGAGAAATGTCTTCAATACTCATAATTAAAAAAACAAAAAAAAGTTTTTAATTATTATTGTGATTTTCCGCTTCATAAATATTATATACACAAAAACAAAACTAAATTTATGGGGTTGGAGCAGTTTTCCGGAATTTCTGAGGTGATTGTCGTGCCAACGGGGCCTACATACGAAGAAAACTCTCAAAGGGCAGAAAGAGGAGCAACGTTGTATCTGGAAAACACGTCAAGATTTGTAGTAATTAGCGGAGGCCCGGGCAATGAAACAGGGAGATTTGACAATTCGGAGCCGAGAGCAATTTATAAAAGGTTAAGAGAAGAGGGGGTGCCAAGAAAAAAAATAGGCTTTGAGTTAAAATCCACAGAAACACAGGAAAATGTTTTGAATTTGATTGCTCTTCGCCTCAATTACAAAGATTTTCTGAATGGCACCAAAGGAGTTGTAATCTGTACTGACACCCTACACGGAAAAAGATTCAGTATGCTGGCAGACATAGCGAAAAAAAATGGATTGATGCCGGAAGATTTTCAGGTGAGAATAAGCTCCGAAGGAATTATAGGACATTACAGCCCATTCAAAGAAAAATTAGTTTTTGTAAAAGACAGACTGACATTTATGGAAGAAAGGTGGTATGTTCCTTTAGTTCACGGAGTTTATCATAAAATAAGGGATTTTATTTAGAAACTTCCTTTACTTCCAAATCCAAATCAAGAGCGCTCTTGAACTTGTCCTTGAAAAGCTCCGTGAATTTCACCATGGATTTTTCAGTTTCAATGATTATTTTTTTGTCTTTTATCTCAAATTTCAAATCCTTCCTGAACAAGAAATCTATGAAAGCCTTCGCCTTCTCATTAACGTCTTCCAGTTTTCTCAGGACATTAACGTTGTAAACAACATCCTTCCCCGCTATTGGATTGTTGAAATCCGCAATCACCCTCCCCCCTGAAACAGAGAGAACCTTTGCAAGACGGCCGTCAAAATTAAAGACAACTCCCTGAACAGGATTCAGCTTCTGCTCCCTGAAAATCTTGGACGGAATCAGCTGAATAAGACTGGAATTTCTTTTTCCAAATGCCTTCTCGGGAGGAAGCTCAATCTCATACTTCCCTTCCTTCTTGCCCGTCAAAAAATCCTCCACTCCCTTGAGAAACATTCCCTCTCCAAGGCAAAAAACAAAAGGCTTTGGCTCAATTTCAAGATTTGCGGCTTTCAAGTCCTCATTTATATTTGAGTCAAATATCTCATTAGTGTTCTTGACTCTCGCGGTGAATTCTATCTCAATAAAATCGTTTTTCTTCAATGTCATAAAAAATATTCTGTAAAAACTTTTATAAATATATCTCTTCTGTTCATTTCATGGTTTTAAAGATGATTAGCGCGACGGAAATAAAGGTGGGCACCAATGTGATTGTCGACGGCGTTTCCCTGGCAGTCAGGAGCATGGACATAAGCAAGACGGGAAAGCACGGGCATTCAAAATGCAGGATAGAGGCTTTTGGGATAATCAACGGCCAGAAAAAAGTCTTCGTCGTTCCGGGACACGAGAAATTCGAGGTTCCTTTTGTTGAAAAGCGAAAGGCGCAGGTGCTGTCAAAACTGGACAACAAGGTAAGCGCGATGGACCTGGAAAGCTTTGAAACTCTTGAGATTCCATGCCCCGATGAAATAAAGGACGAAATAGGTGAAAACTCAACAGTGGAATATTGGAATGTCGAGGGAGAATTGATAGTCAGAAGAAAATTGTGAAAATTGAAATTGAGTAAATTATGGATGAACCAAAATTATGCATACTTTTTTCAGGAGCAATTGGAAGTTCAAAAACACCGATTGCAACTTTCTTAAGCGAAGAAAGAGGTTTTGCCAGTTTTTAATAATGATGTCATAAGGACTGAAGTCTCGGAAGATTTTAGGAATTCCGGAGAAGCTGGCGAAGTTGAAAGAGGGGCGGCTTATCTGTTCAGGAGAGATGAAAGATTGTATAACATACTGAAAAAAGGCGAATCATTTATTCTTGACGCAAGCATAGATAGAAGATGGGAATTTATTAAATTGGCACTTGAGACCCACAGGTATAACTGGTTCATAATCAGCCTCGATTTGAGCAAAAAATTTCTGCTAAAACTCTATGAAGCAAAAGGGTATGAAATTTCAGATGCTCTTGACAGAACTTTAAAAGAACACAACTTTTTTCTCAAAAGACATGCAAAAGAAATAGGGCTGCACATATCCGATAAAAATTTCAGAAACCGTATGAAACTGAGCATTGAAGCAGTAAAGAAATGGGAAAGTTCCCTGTAATCTTTTGCTGAAAAACCTTAAAAACCATTTTTGATTAAACTACTTATGGCGAAGATACCCGAAGCTCAAAACAGAATGTTCAAGAATACATTTGTCTGCAAGAATTGCCACGCAAAGATAAAATCAAACCCCATAAAAATTCTAGAGGGAAAAGTCAGGTGCAGGAAATGCAAGAAAGGCTCATTCCGCCCCTTGAGGAAAAAATAGGCGGCTGAATAATGGTTTTAAATATTTTTAAAATAATAGACATCTCTTTTTTAGCTTTGGCTCTCATTCTTCTGGTTTTCTTCCTGAGAAAAAATAAAAAGAGATTAAAAAAGGAGGGAATGATGTACCTTTACAAAACTTCATGGGGTATAAAGTTAATAAACAAGATAGGGAAGAGATATTCAAAAGCGCTGCATTTCTTGTCGTATGTTTCCATATTTTTAGGATATATTTTGATGGCAGGGATATTGTACCTGCTTGGGAGCACTGCTTTCCAATATCTTACAAAACCCGAGATAATAGCAACGATAAGGGCTCCGCCAATCGCACCCATCATCCCGTATTTTCCGGAGCTTTTCGGATTGAGCGATTTTTTCCCACCCCTTTACGCAATTTATTTCATCATAGCAATTTTAATAGTCGCAACAGTTCATGAATTTTCTCACGGAATCTTTGCAAGAAAGTGGGGTGTAAGAATAAAAACCACCGGCTTTGTCTTTTTGAGATTTTTTCCAGTTGTGTTTGGGGCTTTCGTCGAGCAAGACGACAAACAAATGGCAAAAAAAAGCAAATTCAAGCAAATGTCCATACTTTCTGCAGGGGTATTCGCAAACATTATTTCCGCAATAATTTTCTTTTTTGCCTTAATACTTTTCTTCCACGTCGCATTCGCGCCTTCGGGAATAGCTTTTGCATCATACCCTTACACTGCAGTGGACTTATCAAAAATAACAGAAGTCAACGGCGTAGAGGTAGAGAATCCAAACCTGAATGAAATTTTAATCTTGACTAACGACACCGGACTCAACAGGATAAAGTCCGGAGAAAATGGTTATGTAATAAAGAAAGAAAATCTTGAAAGCCAGAAAGACGGCGAAAAAGTCATCCTTTACTACGACGCCCCCGCAATCAACATGGATCTTGAGAGAGTCATAGTAAAAATAGACGGCAGAGACATAGAAGAAATATCCGACATAAAAGAAGAGATATCCAAGCACTCTCCTGGAGAAAAAGTCACGCTGACTGTTTTAAGCAATGACGGAAAAGATTACGACAGAGACATAATCCTCGGGAAAAATCCCGAAGATAAAAATTCGCCGTGGCTTGGAATAGGATTTTCAAGCCAGGAAAACAAATTTGTTAAAAGCGAATTTATACATTTCATGAACGCTTTCAGGACAAATAATCTTAATTTTATCAACAACACTTATTACAAGCCGTTGATGGGGGATCTCTCGGGATTTTTGTATTATCTTATATGGTGGGTTGTTCTCATAAACATTCTTGTCGGTTTGTTTAACATGCTTCCGTTCGGAATCCTCGACGGCGGGCGATTTTTTTATCTCACAATACTCGGGTTAACCAAATCAGAAAAAACCGCGAGCATAGTTTACAGGTTCTCGGGGTACTTAATCCTATTTGTTCTGGCGTTGCTGATGTTCAGATGGGTATTCAGTTTTTTTTAAAAATACCGACGGAGCATACCTTTAGAGGATTGTCTTCTTAAGGCAATGATTTCACCGCCCGTACTTTCCTGATTTAAGTTTGTCACAAAAATTTCCCCGACTTAGAAAAATATTTAAACTTAAATTCACAATAACTATAAATAAAAAGAGGTTGAAAAATGGCAAAGAAAAAGGCTGCTAAGAAAAAGAAGGCAACGAAGAAGAAAGCAACAAAGAAAAAGAAAAAAAAGAGATAATTAAATTTTTATTTTTATTATTTTTTATTTGGTTTATTAAAGGGTTACTATTCCTTCTTTCGTCAGCGCAACAAATCTTATCCCGACGGGTAAGTTAATAAGCGAGGAAATGAGGGCCATATGCTCTTTCCCGTCTCCGGAAGCAATGCTTAACGCCACTTCTATCCCCTTGATTTTCCCGCCAAGTTTTTTTGAGAAATCTTCCTTTAAGTCGCTTAATTTTTTGTCCAAGTCAATCTTTATGAATTCAAATTTTTTTTCGGAGGTAAACTGCTTTGCAAAATCACTTCCAAAAATTATTATGTTATCCCACTCTCCGTGCTTCATAAGTCCTGCAACCTGCCCCCATGTTCCTTTTCCTGTAGAAAGCAATGCAATTAATTCCATTTTAAAAGAAAAGAAAATTTGTTTATAAAAACTATTGTTCAAAACACGTACTAACTGTTTCAATGCCGTGGTAATCCGCCATTCCTTCTGAAACAACAGGATAAGGTATATTGTTAAATCTGCAATCCTTCCCAAACCCCAAAATGTAATCAACATTCCTTTTATCAAGGAAATCCTTAACTGCCCTGGCTTTTTCGGGGTTTGCTCCTTCATATAAAATTACTCTTCTTTTCAAATCCATCATATAACCCCATAAAGCATATTTTTAAGCATTGTTGTCAAAAACTTTATAAATAAGAATTTTCTAAGATTTTTACCGATAAACTACATCGCCGGCAAATATGTTCTATGCTGTCGGCGCATAATGTAGGAGGCAAACGATTTCGCAAAGGACATTCGGATATAAACGCCCGGCGAAGTCAGGAATGAAAGATGGAACTTGAGAAAGAACTGAAAAAAGCATTGGAGCATTTGAGAAAAGAAAAAGAAAAAAAATTCAACCAGACAGTTGACCTAATAATAAATCTGCAAAAATACGACCTGAAAAAAAGCCCTCTCAACCTGTTTGTCCTCCTCCCCCACAAGGTAAAAGAAAAAAAGATCTGCGCATTTCTTGAATCGAAACAAAAAAATCTGGATACCATAACAAAAGACGAATTCAAAAAATATTCAGACAAGAAAGAGCTTAAAAAAATGGTAAATAAATTTGATTTTTTCATTTCAGAAGCGAGTCTAATGGCCGGCGTCGCAACCGCTTTTGGAAGGGCTCTCGGACCTGTCGGAAAAATGCCGTCGCCCCAGCTGGGAATTATAGCAAACGTCAATGAAAAGGAAATAAACGAGATAAAAAACAGGATAAACAGAAGTGTAAAAGTCAAGACAAAAGAATCAAGCATCAAGCTCGCGATTGGAAAACAAAGCATGAAAGACGAGGAAATTATTGAAAATATCTTATCGGTATACAATGCCGTCCTGAAAGCGCTGCCAAAAGGAAAAGACAACATCAGAAATATCGAGATAAAATTTACCATGACTAAACCTGTTAAAATATCGGAAGATGGAACAAAAAAATAAGCCCCTGAAAAGAAAAATCTCGGAAAAGAAAATCAGCGCGGTTAAAGAGATGTCCGAGCTGATAAAGAAAAGCAGAACAATCATGATTGCATCCATAAAAAATCTTCCGTCCTCGCAGTTTCAGGAAATATCAAAAAAGCTCAGAAGCAAGGCGGTGATAAAAGTCCCTAAAAAAAATCTTATTGTAAGGGCAGTGGACAGCCTAAAAGACGAGAATCTTAAAAAAATAAAGGACAATCTTGAGGAAAGCACCGCCATTTTATTTTCAGATATGGATTCGTTTGAACTCGCTTCGGAGCTTCTTGAAAGCAAAAGTCCCGCAGGAGCAAAAGCAGGGCAGAAAGCTCCTGAAGACATAGAAATACCCGAAGGGCCCACTGACTTGGTTCCCGGACCCGCAATATCCGAGCTTGGAGCATTGGGGATCCAGATTCAGATAGACAAGGGAAAAATCAGCATAAAGGAGCCGAAAACAATAGTTAAAAAAGGCGGGGAAATTTCCGAGAACGCGGCGAATATCATGAACAAGCTTGACATAAAGCCTTTTTCAGTGGGGTTCGTTCCCTTGACGGCATTCGACACTAAGGAGAACATCCTTTATCTTGAAATAAAAATAAACAAGGAAGAAACAATCAAAGAACTGAAGAAATTGTTCAGGAAGTCGCTTGCATTTGCCGTCGAAACGGGCTATGCCTCCGATGACACGATAATACTG
>CAZLQA010000022.1:0-8625 GCA_964561665.1 Candidatus Woesearchaeota archaeon | reverse complement strand
AAATATACCGGGGCCAAAATAAAGAGTGAGGCGGGAGCCGTCGGAAGGAGCTTTAAAGTATCCTATTTCTCTTCCGTTGTTAACAATCAATCTGAGACTTTCATGTGGCGCATACACTCTCTTGCCGAGAGTTCTGCCCCGGACATAATTTCCACAGGTTTCTTCCCCAAAAGCTCTTGAGAGCAGAGCGTTTACCTCGTCCACACTAAGAGGCTTTTTTAATTTAGAAGTAAGATTTTTCACCATAAAAATTTTATAATTGCAGTATTTATAAATTTTTAGAAACAAAACTCTATAAATTAATTCAGAAGATTATGGTTAGAAAGTAATACAATTATGTATATATGAATATCAAATCATACGCTGTGGCTTCCAATTAAATCCTGAATTTCCTCGCCCTGCGGGGTTTCTGCCGAGAGTTTTCTTGCCAAATCCTTGAGGAACCTTATCATGTCGTCTCCAACCTGCTTTGAAAGCTCTTCGCTTGACAAGTCAATAGGATATGAGTGCTCTGTCCAGAATTCCCCAATTCCGAACCTAACCAGATAGTTCTCATTTGTTTTCTCCGCTTTCGTAACCTCGACGGAGAAATTTCCAAAATTATCCGTCAAAACCTTTTTTTCCTCGTCACTCAGCTCGAGAGAAAACTCGCTTAAAACAATTGTTCCATTTGTTTCATTAACCGCAGTTTCATTAGAAATAGTTTCGTTCCCCTCTTTAATAATAATTTCAGAAGTCTCGTTTGATGCAGTCACGCTTCCTTCAGAAAGCGCCGCCGAAATAGAAACAATCTCGCTGTCTCCATGAACAAGGCTGATTTTTAAATTTCCTTCTTTTGGAATAAAGTCGAGCTTGGACAAATCAATTGACAATTCCTTTGAACCATCCCCGTTTGTGTAATCCTCTCCGAAACCTTTCTCCATCTCAGAATAGTCAGTTGTTACAACAACTCTTCCGTCATTAACATTCAAACTGACTTCATTGTTTGGAATCTTTTTTCCCGATTCTGTTTCAACGCTTCCCGGGGAAACCCTTGCTGTCTGCCCTTTGTTCAGGACATAAACAAATTCATTCCCTTTTGAAACCTTTCCTTCCACGCTTGTGTCAACATTAAGGGAAACAAAGCCCACAATTCTCCAGAAAGAATTAAGCGATCCTTTTGAAAAGTCTGAAATTACATTTCCTGTTGTTGTGAATCCTTGCGAAGAAGCTTCCGCGCTTTCGGCGCCTGTTGAACCAGAAGTTTCTTTTTCGCCCGAATTGGAATTTTCATTGCTTTTTTCCTCCGAATCTGATTTTTGCTCAGAAGTTTCTTTGTCGCTCTTTTTTTCAGAATCTTCTTTTTCTGATTTTTTGCCTGTTTCACCTGAGATTGAAGATTCTGCTGTTTGAGAAGTCTGGGAGTTTTCAGTGATAGGCTGCTCTTCTGTTGTTGAACTTGTCTCGGCAGGAGTTGTTTCTTGTGTTATCCCGCTTTCCTGGGAAGGAGTTTCTTCTGTTTGCGCGGGTTCAGTTCCAGAAGAAGATAAACCTGAATCCACGCCGGAATCCGAAGGCTCCTCCGAAGAAGCTTCCGTTGAAATATCAAGATTAAAATAAACATAGGGATAAATTATTTTTTCGCCTTCAACGCCATAACCCTCGCCGCTTCCCGAAATGGACTGCCCCGCAACATAAAAATCACCAGAGGATGTTTTCTCATTGGAAATCTCGCTCAAGGCGTACTCATGAATCTCCCCGTTGTTGTTAAAAACAATCTTTGAATCCGCAGGAAGAAGCTCTCCCGCCTGAAGCGACAGCCCGAGAGTTCCTTTCAGCGACTCGCCTTCCTTGTATGAAGAATCAAGATTTAATGCAACATATCCCAATAGTGGATTGTTCAAAAAAAATAATCCATATGCAGCCAGTCCCACCAATGCAACCCCAAGAAACACAAGTAAAAGTATTTTGAATTTCATTTCATCCCTCTATGATTTCAGTAATGAAAAAAGATATTTAAATCTTGCGAGAGATTTGGGTTTGTTCGAAAAATAGTGCTAGTACAAAACCATTTAGTTTTTAACTAATTGTGAATTAAATCTTACAGAATTTTACTTAACTTAAGGATTAATCTGCGAGCAAAGCGAGCGGCATTTTAATTACAAAAAACAATTTTAAACAAGAATTATTTGTCGAATAAAAACCCCTTAAATTAAGAGCTGTTTTCAGAAGATGCGGGGGTTGACTGCTGAGGCTGGGCAGGCACCAAAAATAGGGATTTCCCATTCCCAAGGGGGATTTCAACATAACCCTGTTGCTGAACCTGTCCTAAGATTATGCTAAGAGCGTCCGCTGCCCCCTGATTATACGTTTTAGTCACATATCCCGAAATAAACGGCTTCACGGCAAAAGTATAAGCTACGACAGAGCCCAAAACCAGCACAAGAAGGACAAGAATGGCTATGACGATATTAGCATTATTTTTCATCCTAACAACTGTTTTCCGTTGTTTAAAAACTTTTTTAGTTTTTAGGCTTTGTTAAATAAGCAGTCGCTGTTTAAAATGGTTCGCTGACACTCACAATTGATAAAAGAATTAAATAAAAACAACGGGTTTTGTACTAGCATTTAAAGGAAGGTTAAGCGAAGGAAACCTTGGTGTCCTCGCTAAGCGAACGAAGTGAGTCGTTCTGTTTAATAAGTAAAGGCAAATTAGAACTTTTTAAACAAATTTCAGTTTTTGATTGCTTAAAAAACTAGCCGGCAATTTCCTTATTTAAGAAAACCAAATTTTTTAACAGCCTTGGATTTTGCCCATTTCCCTCCAAAACCTAACTTTTCGCCTGATTCAAGATAATAAAAGCACAGGAACAAAACCGCATATACCAAATGCTCGTCAACAAAGGGATTGTGCAAAGGAGGGAAAGCCGAGAGCCAGATAAGGATAAATAATGTAAACCCGGAAAAACTGCCCATCTTGTTTGCTATTCCAAAAATCATGCTTATTCCTATTCCAAGCAGTCCTGCCATATAAATCCAATCAATCAAAGAGGAAAAACTCGCAAGCCACACAAAAAAAGACTTTAATATTCCGAAAGTTCCCTGGGTAAGATAACCATAAGTGGGGGAAGCCCCGTTAATCCACGCCTTTCCATATTCCGTCGGAAACCCAAACCCGACAAGCTTGTCCAAAAAAGTCCACAAGATGGAGAATCCCACAAGAATTCTCGCGATTCCAAGAACCATATCTCCCGTTTTTATTTTGCCCATTTTCCTTTAATCAATCTAATTTTTTGAGGATGTTTCAATATTTGTTATTACATTCTCGAAAGAAACATCGCTTCCCGTCCTTGCATAAACGGAAATGACCTCTCCCGGATTAAAATTGACAATGCCGTAAGACTGGGTGTCATAGTCCTTTTTCACGCCTTCAGAACCTGCTGGAATTGAGTTCCTGAACCCTACCTCTTCGCCATTCCTGTAAATCACAATTTCTATGTTTTCTCCTTCAGAGGATTTTAAGACATTCAGACTCGTGGAAATTCCCGTGATGCTTCCTTCCCTAAGCATGACATATCCGTTTTCAAGGCTTGTCTTCACTCCCGAGGATGTTTCAAGAAATTCAGGACCTTTTTCGTGCTTTCCAAGTCCAAAATTAAGAAGTGAAGTGACATAATCCGTCTTGGTTAAAGTTTTCTGGAAACCCGATTCTGAAAAAGTTATGACAAAAGAAGGATTGCTGAATTTTGATTCAATCTTGTAAAGCGCCACATTTGAATCCGCAATTTCCTTAAGGCTAATTTCCTTGGGCAAGTCATTAAAATCCAATTTGGAAATATTGGTTATGTCTTCCTGGAGGATTCCTTTTTTCTCCGCAACCTTTTTCACGAAATTCTGCAAGTCCTCGCTTGAGCTATCAGCAATGACAAATGACAGCATCATCACTGCTATTGCAGCAACCAAAAAAACATTTAGCTTTCTCATCTTCTTTTTATGTTCAAGGAAAGACTTTTATTTAAAGGTTTCTGGCATAATTACTACCCCATTCGTTCGCTTATTGGTAAAGTACTGGTGTATTAGGTGTTTCGCGAAGCGTATGCGTAATCACTTATTGGTAAAAGTTGTTAAATAAAAACATCTTTGGGATTATACTGGTTTTTGCAATAAAAATTCAGATATAACGAGCACAAAAGTACGAGGCATTTTGACAGAATAAATTAAAAACTCTTTTTCTTTGTCTCAATTATGCAGGATAAAATCACGAAGGAAAAACTCGGGAAATATTTTTCACTTACAGAAAAAGCCCTTAAAGAGGTCGGGGAAAAAATAGTCAAATCAAAAAGCAGAGAAGCAAAGGAAATAATCTCAATGGTGGAGAATTACTTAAGCGACGCGAAATATTTTCGGAAAAAAGGCGATTTTGTAAACGCTTTCGCGGCAATAAATTATGCGCATGGGTGGATTGACTCGGGAGTGAGGCTAGGGGTATTTGATGTGAAAAATGACAAGTTGTTTACGATAAAATAGTTCGCTCACTTCGTTCGCTTAATTAGTTGTTCGTAAACCTCCTAATTTTAATGCAATAACCGAATGAGATTAAGCAAATTTTATAAACAATTTTACCTTGATTACTTCATGAAAAAGGTGATTGTTCTCAGTCTCGGTGGAAGCCTGATAATCCCCGACGGCATTGATGTTATGTTTCTGAGGAAATTCAAAAAAATAATTTCAAAAAACAGGAACAAATACAGGTTTGTGATTGTCTGCGGCGGAGGAAGCATTGCGAGAAAGTATATTTCCGCTCTGAAAAAAGAGGGCATAAATGAAAAACTTCAGAGCTATTCCGGAATCTCTGCCACAAGGACAAATGCAAGATTCATGAGCTATTTCTTCAATCAGGACCCTGAAACAGGAATTCCCACAACAATAAGCGAGGTAAAAAGACTGCTCCTAAAAACGGAAGTTCTTTTTTGCGGGGCATTGGAATACAAACCAAACCAGACAAGTGATTCAACCTCTGCCGAAATTGCCAAAGAATTAAGAACAATTTTCATAAACCTCACAGATGTTTCGGGATTGTATGATAAAAATCCAAAAAAATTCAAAAATGCAAAATTCATCCCTAAAATAGGATGGAAAGATTTTCAAAAAATGGCCGGCAAAATGAAATACAAGCCGGGGCAGCATTTTGTCCTTGACCAGACTGCGGCAAATATGATTATGAAAAATAAAATCACAACGTATATTCTTGGAAAAGATATGGGAAATCTTGATAATTTCCTAAAGAGGAAAAAATTCAGGGGAACAATGATTGGGGGGTAATCTATTAAACAAAGTTAACATTAACAAAAATATGAGTCTGTATAGTTTTTGTGTAAGGCATGAGAAAAAAATAGGGAGTATTGCTTCCTTTATGGCGATAGTGATGTTCATTGCGTTAATAGAAATATTTATCTCAAATTTAAAAGGAGAAAGCCACATCTTTATCCAACCACTTGCCACTTCTGTTAACGGATTTTTCTGGCTGGGATATGCCTACGCAAGAAAAGACATTTTTATAGCAATTCCAAATTTTTTGGCGCCCGTTCTTAGAATAGCAACAGCCATTGCGGTTTTTGTTTAACCGCCAAAAATAAAAACCTGCTTTTCCTGTTTTATCCTATGAACCATACTATCATCTCGGAAAACTCTTTTGAAAAAGCGCGTAATGAAATAAGAAAAAACAAGAGCAAAGCAATAATCTTCTCCTCAGATGACGATGAATTAAACAGAAAAATTCTTGAAAAGGAAAAAATTGACGTCCTCCTCCTGAACTTAAAGGGAAGAAAAGACTTTCAAAAGCAAAGAAATTCAGGATTCAACCAGGTTCTTGCAAAACTCGCAAAAAAGGGCGATGTCATAATGGGTATAAATCTTGATGAAATTATTGAATCAAATGAAAAAACAAAGGCCGAAATTCTCGCAAGAGCAAGGCAAAACATAAAACTTTGCAGCAAGAACAAGTTAAGGATGAAGTTTATATCAAATGAGAAAAACAAAAGAAATCTTCACGACTTAAAGGCTCTCGGGCTTGTTCTTGGAATGCCTACTTGGATGACAAAAGAGTTATAGAATACATCTTTAGTATAAAACTAACAATCTGCAAGCAACTTTAAAGAAAGCACAATTTTCCAAACATTTTTTAATACAAATTTCTTAAGCCTAAAATGGACGAGCAAAAACTGATTGAATCTTTAAGCATCAACGAGTCAAAAATTCTTCCCTATCTTCATGAAAAAAATATTGGGAAAATTTCCAAAGAATCGGGGCTTGACAGGACATCCGTTCTAAGAGCCTTGGAATATCTTGAAAAAAAAGGAGTTGCAAAAATCAGCCGTAAAAAAAACAAGGTGGTTGATTTGGGAATCAATGGGGTGTTATACAGAAAAAAGGGACTTCCAGAAAGAACTCTTTTCGGGATTGTAAAGGAAAAAAAGATATTGCTTCCGCCAGAGGCAAAAAAACTCTCTAACTTAAGCGATGAGGAATTCAAGGCGGCGATAGGCGCTCTGAAAAGAAAAGGGCTTATTGAGATGAAAAACGGAAAGCTGACGCTCGGTGAAAAAATTTCCGAATTCTCAAAAAAAACTGAAGAGGAAATCTTTCTTGAATCTCTTCCTGTGGGGCATAGCTCGCTGTCAAAAAAACAGCTTGAAACCTTTAAGGAACTTGAAAAAAGAAAGGATATTGTAAAAATAAGGGGGGAAAGCATCATAAGCGTTGAGGTTACAGAACTTGGGAAAAAAATCATAGCCTTGAAGCCAAATGACAAAATGATTGAGCAGGTGACTCCGAAGATTCTTGAAAAGGATTCATACTGGAAAGGGAAGAAATTCAGGAGATATGACGTGACTTCGGAACTTCCCGAAATACACGGGGGAAAAAGGCATTTTGTCCACCAGGCATCGGATTATGCAAGGCGTGTTTGGACGGACATGGGATTCAGGGAAATGACTGGAAACACGATTCAAAGCAGTTTTTGGAATTTTGACGCATTGTTTACCGCGCAGGACCACCCAGTAAGGGAAATGCAGGACACTTTTTTTCTCAATGAAAAGGGAAAACTGCCCGAAAGAAAAATTGTAAGAAATGTAAGAGATTCCCACGAGGGCAAAATAAAAGGAAGCAAAGGATGGAATTACTCATGGAACGAGGAAGAGGCAAAAACCATGGTTCTGAGAACCCACACAACCGTCCTTTCAGCGCAAACTCTTGCAAGTCTTGAAGTTAAAAAACTCCCCGCAAAATTCTTCGCTTTGGGCAAATGCTTCAGGAACGAAACAATAGACTGGAAGCACGGCTTTGAATTTAATCAAACGGAGGGAATTGTAGTCGATAAAAACGCGAATTTCAGGCATCTTCTCGGATATTTGAAGCAGTTCTTCAACAAAATGGGTTTTGAAAAAATAAGGTTCCGCCCGGCATATTTTCCATACACGGAGCCAAGCGTTGAAGTTGACGTGTTCCACGAGGGGAAAAAGGAGTGGCTCGAGCTCGGAGGCGCAGGAATGTTCAGGCCTGAAGTGGTGATTCCTTTGCTTGGAGAGAACATCCCCGTTCTTGCATGGGGACCCGGATTCGACAGAATCTTGATGGATCATTACAAAATCACGGACATCCGAGAGCTGTACAAAAACGACATCTCGCAATTGAGAAAAATTAAATTCTGGATGAAAACATGATGAATTTAATTAACGAGGTAACAAAATGAGCAAAGCACAAGAAAGAGTAAAAAAATTCAATGATGAAAGAGAATGGGGAAAATTCTCAGAGATAAAGGACTTGCTCTTGAACATGAACGAGGAGATTGGAGAATTTTGGAATATAATCAAGTGGGTTGATGCAGAAAAGCAAAAGGAATTAATTGAAAAAAACAAGGCGGAAGTGGAAAATTTCATCGGGGATATGGAATACCTTACCATGAAAATTGCATCAATTTGTGATATCGATGCTGAAAAGGAAACAATAAAAGTTGTTGAGGAATATGAAAAAAGGTTTCCCATTGATAAAATAAAAAAAGTGAAGCACACAAATAAACTAGCCGGAGGGGTTGACAAAAAATAAAATGAGCATAAAAGAAATCCTGTTTTGGTTGCTAATCTTAATCTTAATTGGAGTAGGCATATATGCAGTAGCCCGCCCGTTATAAAATGACAAAGATAAAAGTAGAAGATGTAGCATTCTGGATAATTATCCTGTTAATTATAGCAATAGCCTTATGGCTTTTATCAGGTTCTCCTCCAACGGACAGTGCATTAATCTCGGTGGCATTATTTGTTGCAGCATCGGAAATTCTACTTTGGAGAGCCATGTTCTCAAATGATAAAAGAACAGAAATTGGTTTTATAAAATTAAAAAATGATTTAGACAAGAAGCATAATGAATTAAAATCATTAATAACAAAAAAATAAAAAATGGCAGTTGTAACATTTGACAAAAAAACATTTGAGAAGGAAATAGGCAAAATCGACGAGAAAATGCAGCACAGCATCTCCATGTTCGGGACTCCCGTCGAGCATGTTGACGAGGCCGAAATTCAGGTGGAAGTTTTCCCAAATCGCCCTGACATGCTCTCATATCACGGATTCAAAAGAGGGTTTACGGCTT
>CAZLQA010000021.1:7125-11350 GCA_964561665.1 Candidatus Woesearchaeota archaeon | reverse complement strand
AGGGAAATCAAATTGTGGTTCTCCCCGGAAGAATTGATTGAATAATTTACAATTCCGACGGCTCGCTTGTCATAAAAGGAGGGCAAAGATAGTTTTTTAACACAAATTTCATCTTATCTTGCATAAAAAGCCCTCATAGTTCAGCGGACAGAATTCAACCTTGCGGTGAGCGATGTTCACGAGACAATTGTGGATTACTCAAAAACGAGCGGGCTCGCGAACAGGTTGAGACCGAGGTTCAAATCCTCGTGGGGGCATTTAAAAATAATCAACAAAAGTTCCTTCTTCACTCATCTCTTTTCCAATGTGTTTAATAACTCCAAAAAATCCTCTGGATTTTTCTAATTGTCAAACTCTCTTACAGAGTTGTCAAATAAGATTACTCCTTTAAATTGGGGATTTAAGATTTCTAATCCTGTTTCCTCAAGCACTTCTCTAACAACAGATTCTAATCTTCCGTTTGGGTTTAGTCCTTTTTCAGAATCCTTTAATTTTCCTCCCGGAAGGGTATAAAGCCCGGAATTTGGATCACCTTCTCTTTCATTCTTTCGTATCATCAAGACTCTTCCAGTTATCTTCAAGATAGCATAAAGTTCCGTATTTCATTTTGTAAATTCAATAAATCATTTTGGATAATAAGGCTCCAAATCCTTCATGACTTCTTCCAATTTTCTTGCTCCGAATAATCTCAATCCGGTATACTTTTCCGAGGCGGAAGCATACATCTCTCCAACCAGATTAATCAGTCTCTTGTCAAGACTTACAGGCTGAATTTTAACCAGAGATTTCCAACTCTCTATGCCTCTTTCTTTCGCTTCTTTTTTTGCCCTTCCAACATCATTCACCCAATCTTTTTGCTCCGCTTTGAATACCTGCCTTAAAAATTCCTTGCTCACTTGCTGATTGCCTAACATGAATCTGTTTTCATCAAGGGTTCCAAAAACATCCACAATGGAAACTTTTCCATCAAAGCATCTGTATTCATGCTTGCCGTCAAAAACAAATAAACCCACATTAGCGGCTCTTTCCAAAACCAAATTTACTGCTTCCCGCCTTAATTCCGTCATTTGGATAAACTGTTCTTCCGTAAGTCCGGAAATCCTGTGCGCCTCATCGTCGCTTACCTTTCTGTCTGTGGGTTCATACTTCGTCGTGAAGTCATATCCTGTTTGGGAAAATAAATCTCCAGGTTTTGGTTTTTCAGTCAAGCCGTATTTTGCCAATAGTTTTTTTACTTCCTCAGTCTGCTCTTTTGCCTCCAAATCATCCAGGGTTTTAAGCAAGGAGCTTCCTTTAGGCGCACCGCTTCTGTAAATCACTTCCAGAGGCACGACAAAATTGTTTATTTTTCCCCTTCCGTCCGCAAAATAGGAATAATCAAAAACGCCGTCGACAAATCTTGGTTTCACTACTCTTGACAGGGAAACAGACATTGTATTTGAAGGCTTTGTCAAATCATCAACTCTTGCAAGTTTTCCATTATCCTCTCTTACTCCGAGATAATGCGACGGGAAACTTCTTCTTGTCATCTGCTCAAAATTCCATGCAGCCATCAGGCATAACGCCTTTCCCTTGTAAGGGATATGATCAGGCATTTCCCCCCAGTCAAAAACGGAAAATCTGTCCGAGAAAACAAAATCCCCTTTCCCCAGTTCTTTTTCCGTGGGCTCTCTGTAAACTATTAAATCTTTTACGCTTCCCATTTTCACTCAATCTCATCCCTTACGCCGCTTTTTGTCACAAAAAAAACAGATTCGTTGTCGGGAAGATTAGGAGAGTCAATCATCTTAGCCACTCTAGAGCCTTGCTTTCCTCTTCTAAGATAAATCCTGTAAGTGGACGCGTGCCCGACGATGTTTCCGCCTATTGCAACAGTGGGATCCCCGAACATCTGCGCGGGATTTGACATAACCTGATTTGTCACATAAACCGCAATGTTGTGCTGTTCAGCAAGCCTCATCAGTTCATGAAGATATTTGTTAAGCTTTTGCTGTCTGTCCGCAAGCTGCCCTCTTCCCGCAAACTCCGCCCTGAAATGCGCCGTCAAGGAATCAATAATCAAAAGCTTAATGGGTTCCTTGTTTTTTATCATCTCCGAAATTCTCTCCAAAAGCAAAATCTGGTGGTCTGAATTGAATGCCCTTGCCACAAAGATATTTTTCAGGACATTTTCAGGATTCAAACCGGCGCCTTCCGCAATCTCCCTTACCCTTGACGCCATGAATGTTCCTTCCGTGTCAATGAATGCGCATTTTCCGTTCGCACCCCCTTTCTCCTCAGGCAGCTGCACATTAACCGCGAGCGTCAGTCCCACTTGCGTCTTCCCAGAGCCGTAAGTTCCGTAAGTTTCGGTGATTGCCTTGCTATGGATTCCCTTTCCTCCGAGAAGCTCGTCAAAATTTTTGCTCCCCGTGGCAATGTATATCATGTTCCCTCTTTTTCTTGCATATTCCACTCCATCTGTGAAACCCAAGTCCAGCATGTTTCTCGCCGCCTTAATCGCTTTTCTTGCAACTCCCGCGCTTACGCCCGCAACATCGCTCAGTTCATTTGGAGACATCACTGCAAGGCTCATTAAGTCATAAATCCCTGCATTTTCAAGCTTGGATGAAACGGCAGGCCCTATGCCCGGAAGATCCGTAAGCTTGTACTCCTTCCCCTCTTCCCTTACAAACTCCTTTTCCTCTTCATCATCTTCAGAATCAGTTTCCTTCTTTTTTACCATACAAAATTTTAAGCAGGGCGCTTTATAAAGATTATTTGGATTTGAAATACTCTATAAAAAAACATCATTTTTCCGTCAAAAAACCATAAAATCCTGCCAACACGCCTCCCAAAATCCCGAGAAACAAGTCCGCCATTGTGTCATTCAAATTCCCTTGAAATCCAAAACCGGTTATATAAGTGAGCAAAAACTCAAAAAACTCCCAGGATACCGCAAACAAAGAAACAAATGAAACAATAAACACAAATCTTGTCATATTGTCCAATCCGATTGCTTCAATATCCTGAAGGTAGTTTAGTGTAAGGAAAATGCTCATTCCCACAAGAATCCCTCCTAGAAGATGCAAAGGGATGTCAATCCACGAAAACACTCCAAAGGCGCCTATATACAAAAGAAGGAAATCAAAAGCAACAAGAAGGAAAAGAAACGAAAAAAATCCGAAAATTCTCATCCAATTGATTTTATTTTTCATTTTCGAGGCGGTTTAGAATTTCATCTACATTTATTTCTTCCACCTCTTCTATTACAAACTCAGGGTTGTTGAAAAACTTGTTCGTCTTCACATTCCCGTAAAAAATCATTTCTTTCCCGAGAATTTCCTGTTTTTTCTGCGCTGAAAATTCCCCGTCCGCGGAAACGCCCATTTGCCCCAGTTTTTCATGAAACAGCACCGTTCTTATCGTCTCCGTCCCATCGTCAAGGACGATGTTCATCAATGCCCTTCTCTCAGGAACCACCTTTCCGTGCTCCTTGCATACGAAGCCGTCCGCCTCGCTCACAACGCTTTTTTTGCATTCACCGCACACATTGAAAAATTTTGGCTCAAAAACCTGGACAACAAACGCCCTTGTTTTTGCATTGTCGGAAATTTCAAAATCGGAAATATTTTTTTCCTTGAACACCTTCTTAGTCATTAGGGAAGAAAAAGTCTCGCTGCTCTGCCTGAATTCGGAAAAGCTACCGAGATGAATCTCGTTTCCCCTTGTGCTTCCGTTGGAAATCTCAACGCTTGTTCCCACGGAGATTTTTCCTGTTTCAATAAGTTCAATGTGGTTCGCATCCCAAAGAACAACTTTTATGTTGGAGGTATCGTCGGCAATTACAATGTTTGCAACCTTGGACGCCTGCCCGTTCCTTACAAAACTTCTCACGGGAGATATATTTATCACATTTCCCACGACATTAACCCTTCTCATACCCGGAACAATTTCAATTATTTTTGATTTCTCGTTTTCGAGGCTTACTCCAAGCTCCGCGGCGATTATCTGGGCGGCTCCTTCGCGGCTTATCATTCCCGAAATTTTCTGCTGTTTAAGGTTTATTTTCTCCGCAATCTCCTCTTCCTTCAAACCGGAAGACCTTGAGATTTTTTCAATAAGGCTTTGGAAATTTCCATTGGACATAAAATGCAGAGATAAAGTGGATTTTTAAAAATTGCTGTACATTCCAAAATCACAATAAATTTATAAATCGATATACTTAAGGCAAAAGAATGACTGC
>CAZLQA010000021.1:957-7115 GCA_964561665.1 Candidatus Woesearchaeota archaeon | reverse complement strand
TCTTAGCATGTCAAAGTCGTCAGGAATAATAGGAGTAAAAATAAAGCTGATGCCTTCTTCTGTGGATGAAAATTTCAAAAATCTCAAATGGGCTGTGAAAAAAATCGTGGAAAACGGCGGAGGAGAAAACATAAATTTTGAGGAGGAGCCAATTGCGTTCGGATTGAAGGCGTTGATAATTTTCTTTCTCTGGTCCGAGGAAAAAGAGCTGGAGAGCCTTGAAAAAGAGCTTGGGGAAATCGAAGAGGTAAATTCCGTTGAAGTTCTGGACATAAGAAAAGCGTTGGGGTAACCAAATTATATTGATAATGTTTATATATCGCATTATTTTTCGTTAAAATAAAATGATTCCCGACGAACAGGCTGTGGAAATAAAAAAGCTGCTACTTGAACAAATAGAAAACACTTTTCCCAAGGAGTCAAAACCATCTGCAAAGGAGAAAATAGACTCGATGGACAATGAACAGCTTGAAGTATTTCTAAAGGAAAACAACCTAATCTCCCAGGGAAATAACGAACAAAAGTGTATTTTTTGCTCTATTGTCTTTTCGGATATTCCTTCACATAAAATCTCGGAGAATTTGGAAGCCATGGCTGTATTGGAGATAAATCCTGTTTCAAGAGGGCATATCCTGATAATTCCAAAAAAGCATATTTCAATTCCTGATGGAAAAACTCCAGAAAAGATTTCGGAGCTCTCAAAAGAAATTGAAAAAAGGATGAAATCCGTTTTGAAGCCGAAAAAAATCCTTTACGAAAAAAATTCCCTTTTCGGGCACGATGTGATAAACCTTATTCCCGTTTATAAAAACGAATCCCTTAAATCAAAAAGGTACAAGGCAGACAAAAAAGAGTTGGAAGAAATCCTTGGACTGCTCTCAAAAGAGGAAGAGACGCCAAAGAAAGAGCAGAAAAAATCTCCAGAGTCCAAGAGTGAAAAAGTAAGGGTTCCAAGAAGAATTCCTTGATTATAAAATGACTCGCCTTCGGCTCGCTTATTCATATAATTATTAATAACAAAGTATTACAAATTAGACTGCAGGAATTATATTTGACAATTAAATCCTAGAAATTAAATAAATTTCCAAGTCACAAGTAAGTTCTCCGATTGTTAGAATAAACAAAAATCAAAACAAACTTCCAAGCAGATTCTCAATTATTAAAAAATTCCAAAAGTAAAAATAAACCAAAAGTAAAAAGCCAATCAGGAAAACTGGCACGAAGGGAATGCCCTCCTTTATCTTTACGATTTTGAATCTTTTCCTTATTTCTTTTATTTCTTTTTCACTTAATCCGTACCCTCCCGCATTGATGGTTTTACCCTTTATCTTTAAATTTTTGTAAAGTAAATCCCCTTCCTCAAGGTTTTTCGCTTTAATATTTTTCACCATGCATTCATCCGCTGCTTTTGCGCCAAAATACAAAAAAGGAGCAAAAAGGGAAAAAATCCCCAAATAAACAAAAAATATTTCATAAAATCCCAGTGCAAAAACTATCAGTGAGAAAAGCATGAAAAAGTTGAGCATTTTTTTGTTCTTTGCCAGCCGAGCCTTAAACTCTTTTTTAAAATAGCTGAAATGTCTGGATATTATAAAAATGCTCCAAAGAATTCCGTAAGCCCCTCCCGTAAGAAAAAATAAAAATAAAAACAGCGCAAGAATCTCAAGATTCACAAAAAAATTCCATGTGAACGGCAAAACGGCGCCAAGCGCAATCATGAGTTTTGCGTCTCCTCCCGCAAAAACTCTCCCGTAATAAAACAGGTTTCCCAAAACAAAAAAGATTCCGAGTCCTATCAGCCCCTGGTAAAAAAATCCAAATGACATATCATGTAAAGATGACGAGAAAAGGGAATAAAAAAACCTGAATCCAAGCGCGAAAATTATCAGGGAAAAACTTATCCAGTTTGAAATGCTTCTTGTTTTCCAGTCCTGGACGCTCGCAAAACCCATCCACAAGACTGCTAGAACAATCAAAAAAATTGTTTCATACATAATCAAAAAAGCAAAAAGGATTTTATAAAATCTTTTAATACGCTCACGCTAAAGCGCTCGTATGTTGATTATGAAACTTAACTTCAAAATGCTAAAATTTTAAAGATTTATTATCTGTTTAAATTAATAAGCGAGCAAAGCGAGTGAACAAAATGTTTTTTACTTCTTAGACTCTAAAGTTCTTCTCCACCCGCCTTTTTTATACGGATTCTTTTTCTTGTTTCTTCTCTTGTCTTTTCCTTTGTTCCTCCGTTCAGAATCCCCTCTAGCCATAATTCAAATTGGGGAAAATTGTTTAAATAATTTTTTGAGATTCAATATTTACAGATTTATTCAAAAAACTTACTCTTAGACAATAGGGCATAATCTGCTCAGCAATGTTTTCCCGTCAGCACTCAGAGTATAAACCGTTCTTCCACTGGTGTTAACCACCGCTTTATTCACAGTAACCGTGTCCCCGCAAGCATAGGAGTATGTAGCAAGAGCAGTTTGGTCGGCAATCTTGCCTTTAACTTCATCGCCCAAGAGAACAACATTACTGCAGGTCACTGCAGCGCATTTATTGATTCCGTATTTTGTTTGCTCCACTGAAAGATAATAGCAGGTAACATCCTTTAATTCCTCGGCTTCCGCCTTCAAATCTCTCTTTGACGTGCAAAAATCATACTGGCTGTGTGTTGCGCAGGAAGTGTCGCAGGCGGAAACAATATCATTGACATTATTGCTTTTGGAAACAAACGGAAGAAGCTTGTTCCATCCTATTGTGAATCCCAAAACCAGTACAGCCAAAACAACAACTCCAAGTATTATGAGAATTATTGCGTTAACGCTCAATCCCTGCCCTTTTTTTCCCAAAAGAAAACCGGTCTCTTTTTCCATTTCCATACAAAAGATAAATTTCTTTAAAAATCTTTCTTATTTTTTGGCTTTGTCTAATAAGTAATCGCTATTTAATAATCGCTATTTAAAATTGTTCGCTGACGCCCATAATTGATAAAATAACTAACTAAAAACCAACTTGTTTTGTACCACTATTATAAATCAGCGATTACGCATACGCTTCGCGAAACACTGAATACACCAAGATTTTACCAATAAGCGAACGAATGAAATGAGTGAGCCATTTCTGTTTAATAAGTAAATAAGAATAAGGATTTTCTAAACAAAATTTTATTTTTTGTAAATTACTTTCACAAGTTCTTTCCCTTTCTCTGTGTAAGTTCCCGTGAAAACATTTCCTTCTATTGACACCTTCACGTTGTTCTTAACAAACAGATTTTGATAATCCGTTTTTAAATCCGAGCTTGATTCAAAATTTTTTTCCGAAGCAACCGAGTTAATCGTCTCTATCAATCCTACTCCAAGCATTTTTCCCTCATGAGAGCTGTCAAACCTGACGAAACTCAAAATCGTAAGAAAGCACACGGCTATGATCCCCAGCACGAGGACAGTTATTGAAATATCCGCTTTTTTGTTTCTCAAAATTTTCTTCATTTTAACCGCAGATGCCCTGGCATTCTTTCCAGAATTTTAATTTAATTTCATTTGAATTTAAGTTTGTTTCAAACGCAGGAATCCCCGAGCCACTTATGGGATCAACGGCAATAACATTGTAAGTGTCAACATCTGTTTTTTTGCCGTCTTTTTCCAATTCAAGATTCCATGCTCCTGGATTTTTTCCAAAAGTTCCCAAAATATCATAAAGAATCCTTTTCATTTTAAGTTCAATTTTTTCTTTGTCCCCGCTTTTCAGCAAATCTACATTTTCCTTCTTTGACAAAAAGCTTGTTATTGATTTTGTTGCAAGAAAGTCCTTTTCCTTGTCAACAAGAGAGGCGTTTTTCTTTCCCGGAAACGCAAAGTTCACGGCTGCTATTGAAATTCCAAGAACAACAATTATTATCAGTGTTGCAACAATCCAGGTTGTTGTCGTTCCGGCCTGCGCTTTCCTTGAATTGAAAAATTTATCCTGCATTTTTATTGACTTTGTTTATGTAAACATTCATCTTCACGGTAACTTCATTTGAATTTTTGTCCAGTGAATAAAAAGATTTTGAGCCTGAAAAAACAGAATTCTTGTTTGAGTTGTTTTTGAGGTTGGGATTCCCCTCGGAAATCCTGAAGCCTTTTTCGAAAAATTCAATTTCCAGATAGTACTGCCCCTCGGGCTCTTCCGTTTCCAGATTGATGTGGCAAATGTTCAAAAATCCATTTTTTAATTCGTTATTTAATTCATACTTCAAATGCCCGTTCTCCAAAATGCAGTCTGCAACATTGTTCATCATGATGTCTGATTCCAATCCCTTTACATCATACGGGTTCCCATAAAAAATCAATACCATATAAACCACTGCTCCTGCCGTCAGCGCGAGAATTGCAAACCAATAAATGGAAATCATCTTCTCCATTCCTTTCTTGTTTTTTCCTGTCATTTTGCATAACCCGTGATTTTAATTCTGTAACTGTCTGCATTCTTGTCGTTGTCCGTGTCAATTGGATACACGTTTTCCATAGCAACATTATTGAAAAATTCATAAGAGTACCCCCCTTCTCCCCTAAGTTTTACAGTAACAGTGTTTCCAGAAACCGAAACAATGTTTTTTTTGTCGAAATTATTTTTGTCGGCTTCCCTGAAGGCATCCTCCATGTTCAGATGAATTTCCATTTCGGGTTTAGCGGAATCAATGATTAATGCTATCTGTTTCGCGTATTTTTCCTCTAAGATGGCATCTCCTCCTGACTTTGAATACACGAACAAGATTAAAATTGAAAGAAAAATCAAATTAAGCACAAGAAACATCACATTCTCCACAAGAATCTGCCCCTTTTTTCGAAGACGTTTCCTCATAAGCAACCAAGTTTAAAATTGTTAATAAAATTATCTGATTCTACGCTTTGGTTACGAAGTTGTCGCAGCCAATCTTTTTCAAATCTTCCTGATTAACCACAACAACTGGGAATGTTCCGTAATTATTTGACTTATCAAGTTTTGTGAATTCTATAAAAGGAACAAAGCTGTTAAGTAGATCTATTCCGCTTCCAAACCAATTATTAACCGAAGTCAAAACACTTGCCTGGGCAATTCCGGTAACAACATAATATTTTTGGCTCAAGTCAACAGAACTCAAGAGGGAATTCACTTTGTCCAAATCATTTGTCCCGTAAAGAAAGTATGAATAAGATTGTGAACCAGATTGTTTTGTATTTTTCAAGAAATTTCCAAAGGAAGACTTGTCAATCTCTTTAAGGTTTGTCAAATCTCCTGAGAAACTCACCGCAGAACAAAGGGCGCAATTCACCTTCCCTATTGTTGCGCCTTCAACATTAAAACCGACATAATCCACTTTCCCCTCTCCAAATGTCCACCAGCATTCAGCCATTTGGTCTGCAATTGCCTTAAAAACTTCATCCTTGCTATCCAGACTTACCTTTATTGTTTCCGTAGGAATTATATCTTTGCAGTCGCTTCCTCCTGAAATGCAAACATAATTCGTTTTGCAGTCAAGAGCCCCTCCAAGAATGGACTTTCCTTTTAGTATAACAGAATTATGGCAGATTTCCTTACGGGTTTCCTCTCCAAGATTAAGCCTGAAAAGAAAAAACAAAATGACTGCAAAACTTGCGATTAACACAATCAGAAGAACAATCTGCTGTGTCGTCAGCTCCGCTTTGTTTTCAAAAATTCTTTTCATTTAAACCCCCAATTGCTTGAACAAAAAATACAACGCTCCCGCAATTATTGAAAAAAACACAATCCATATTAAGTATTTTGTCAATTCGTCAAAGCTCATTTTTTTGATATGATTTTATTTTCATAATCTATGTTTAAAGTGACGGGGGGGTTGTTTATTAAAATAGGCAGTTGTGTATCCTTTTCAAAAGTCCTGAAATTGCTCTCCAAACAAAAGCCGTTTTCATCGGAATTCTTTCTGTACTTTTCCTGGATGCTGTCTGTGTAAGGGAGCATGGATGAAAATTGCTGAAAAATATTCGTATTCTTTGACATGCACAGGCAACCATTCCATCCCAGATTTGAGCAATAATTTGGCTTTTTGTTTTTCTTTCCGTCAGGCCACGAAATCAAAACCCACCCTTCAGGATTGTAAATATCAACTTTCGCGCTTCCCTTGCTTATCTCGCTGGTTAAATGCTCCAGCGAGGACT
>CAZLQA010000021.1:0-947 GCA_964561665.1 Candidatus Woesearchaeota archaeon | reverse complement strand
ATGCCCTCACCTAGAGTCACACTTGAGATACGCAACTCCAAATCCTCCGAGCTTCTGTTTGCAAAATACAATGAAGTGAGAAAGTAAGCGAGAAAAACAAGGCTGATAACAGCGATTATTATTTTCAGTGTTTCCTCAGCAAGCAAGAATCCTTTTTTGTTTTTCATTTTCCCATTAGTGAAAGAATTATTTTTTGGGTTTCGTTTGCAGGAAGGACATTCCTGAAAAAGTCATTCACATATCCTCCAAAAAAATAAAATCCAAGAGCAACAACTGCAACGACTATGACTCCTATGATTATTTTTATCAGCTGGTTTATGACAATCATTTAAAATCTGAACAAATTTTTAATTTTGTCTATCAATGAAGAGCCCTGTCCGCTAATTGTGAATATTACTATCATTAAAATAACCAAAACTGCAAGCGCTATGAGCATCCAAGGAAGATACTCTGTAATCACGCCCCTTTTTTCCCTCATTAAAGCAAAAAATCAAGCGAATTAATAAATGTTTTTCCTTCTTGGGTGTTATTCAATAGCCAGTTTCTGTTTAAATTTGGTTCGCCTCTCGGCTCACAATTGATAAAAAAATTAATGAAAAAACAGTCTTTTATATTAGCAACCTATGATAATATGCGAACGAATGAAATGAGTTAGCCGTTTATTGATAAGTCAAAAAAAATCAAAAATTAAAGCTACTACCCACAAAGACAAAATCAGGTTTAAAGTCCGCCTATGACTATGCTTGCAAGGAAGAACAGCGAAATTGTCGAGACAAGTCCTGTAATGAAATAAAGCAGGATTCCTTTGTTCAGGTTTTTTCCCGTTTGGTTTGTTTTTTGAAGCTTGTCCTCTCCTGAATTTATTATTACAAGGGTATTTGTAAGAATGAAACCCATTTCAATTAGGTATATCCCTATTATTATCTGGAGATAGTAAGGAGGAATCA
>CAZLQA010000020.1:0-11690 GCA_964561665.1 Candidatus Woesearchaeota archaeon | reverse complement strand
AATGTTTTGAATAAAATAATTCAGTCTCCCTATTGTCTATTATGATTATTCTCTTCGGTTTGAATTTCAGCAATCCTCGAACTATTTCAAACCCGATGCTTCCCAACCCTCCGGTAACTGCTATCACTTTTCCTTCAAACATCTGTCCATAATCTATGAAATCCATTTTATTTGTCGCTTGGAAGAACTCCTCTTGCCTCAAGATTATTTAAATCCTCTTCAACCATTTTTTTCACAAGTTCAGAGAATGAAATCTTTGGCTTCCATCCAAGAATTCTTTTTGCCTTTGAAGCGTCTCCTATAAGATGTTCTACTTCCGCGGGCCTAAAAAACTTCCTGTCAACTTTCACAACTGTCTTTCCGTTGTATTTCCCGATTTCATTGAATCCTTTTCCTTCCCATTTTATCGGATGCATGCCTACATTCTTGAATGCCTCCTCGACAAATTGCCTTACGCTATGCGTTTCCCCTGTTGCAACGACATAATCTCCCGGCTTGTCTTTCTGGAGCATGAGCCACATTGCTTCCACATAATCTTCCGCGCTTCCCCAGTCTCTTTTTGCATCCAAATTTCCGAGGGAAAAAGAGTCCTGATAACCTTTTTTTATCTTTGCAACCGAGTGGGATATTTTTCTTGTCACAAACTGCTTCCCTCTTGTTGGAGACTCATGGTTGAAAAGGATTCCGTTGCACGCAAAAATGCCGTAGCTTTCCCTGTAATTTATCGTCATCCAGTATGAAAAAACTTTGGAAACTCCGTAGGGGCTTCTCGGATAAAAAGGGGTTTTTTCATTCTGCGGAAACTCCTCGGTTTTTCCGAACATCTCGCTGCTTGACGCCTGATAAAACCTTATTTTGGGATTTACGATTTTGATTGCTTCAAGAAGCATTGCTGTCCCAAGGGAGTTTATCATCACTGTTGAAATCGGCTGGCTCCATGATGCTGGAATGAAGCTTTGTGCTGCAAGATTGTAAACTTCATGCGGCTTGATGTCTTTTAGCAATCTTGCCATGGAACCAAGGTCAGTCATGTCCCCATCAACAATATGAATCTTGTATTTTATATCTCCCAGTCTCTCAAAAACATCCATGCTTGTTCTTCGGTGCATCCCAAAAACTTCATAACCTTTTTTTATCAGAAATTCCGCAAGATATGCCCCATCCTGCCCCGTGATTCCGGTAATTAAAGCTCTTTTCATTCCTTTTCCTTTCTTTAAAAGTGAAAAAACCATAACAAATCTCGGGAGAATCTATTTAAAAGAATTATGAATGTTGATTACTTATTTTAATTAAACACTGGAATAGCATCAACATAGTATCTTGGAAAAGGAGTTTTTCCCTTAACTTTGATTCCAAAAAATCTTTCGACGGCTCTGTCCATTCCAACTTTTGTCCAATGAGCAAAATCTTCTCTTGTGTCCATATACTCTTCTCCGGTTATTAATCTCGCTTTATTGAGTTTGTCGGGAGATATTTCTCCACACCCTAGAATGGTATAATAGTTGCCTACATCGTGAACTGGTTCTCCTTTCGGGCCTTTACTCCACAAGTGGTCTACGGGTTTACCAAAAAATTGAGCGCCTAAAGCCACCGCCAGCCCACTTTCTTTTTCGATTAATTTTTTCAGAGAATCTTTCATAGGAAAACCCATTTTTTGCCCTCCTCCAAAAGGCCATACATCTCCTTTAGAAGGCTCCTGTTGTCTTACTGCAAGAAGAATTTTCTTTTGCCCTGGAAGATAGATTATTGCGTCATGACAGATTCTTGGAGAGTTTCTTCTGATTATGTCATAGTCTCCCTCAGGCACAAATCCCCTACTTTGCAACTTTCGCAAAACGCTTTTTGAATCCATAAAATTTTTACAATTTTCCTGTTTTTAAGTATTATGAAACAAAACACAATAACTCTTATAAACAGATTTCCTCTAAAATTTTCATGAAAGTCGCGATGATTTACCCCTCTCAGGATTCTGAAAAGGCAATATCTAATTACTGCATACATCTGATTAAGGCAATGAAATCTCAAGGGTTGCAAGTAGATTCCTTGACATATGAAATGGGGAATCCTTTTTCTTTTTTTAAGATAATAAAAAAACTTAAGAAATACGATATTTTGCATTTGCAGCATGAATATGGGCTTTTTGGGTATTACGGAATGCCTTTCTTTTTCATCCTGCCTTTTCTGAAAATGGCTAAAAAGAAAATTCTTATAACTACGATGCACACGGCAATGTCCCATAAGGAAAAAATAAATGAAAACAAGGTGAAGAACTTTTTAAGGAACTTGATTTATTTTTTGCAGAACAGACTAATAAATTACTCAAGCGATTTGACAATAGTTCACGCGGATTTTTTCAAGGGGATTTTGGTTAAGGAGTATGGATTCAAAAAAAGCAAGGTGGAAATTCTCCCTCATGGAATAATAGAAAATGTGAAGACTCTTGATAAACCAAAAGCAAGAAAGGAACTAAACATAAAGGGAAATACTTATTTGATTATAGGAAATCTTCAGCCTGTAAATGGTTCTGACATTATTCTGAAACAAGCGGATAAAATAGGGAAGACAATCATCGTCGCCACTAACCCAAAATCGGTGAATATTAAAAGTATCAAAAAAGCCGGCTCTTATATTAATATTCTTCAGAACATTGTAAAAAATAATGCGCATCCCAAGTATGTGAGATTTGATTTGAAAGAAATTCCATACGAACTTTGGTGGAAATATTTTTCTGCGGCGGATTTGATTTTGCTTCCTTACAGGGGAGGAATAGGCAGCGGAATTTTCTCTGATGCAATGGCTCTTAAAAAACCGGTGGTTGCAAGCAATATCCCTTACTTCAGGTGGATTGCCAAAGAGTACGGCTGTGTGAAGATTGCCAGGAAGGATTCCGACTTCCCTGAAACAATAAAAGATGCAATGAAAAAGCAAAATTATGCAAAAATGGAAAGCGAATGCAAAAAATATTTTAATGAAAGAGGGCTTACACCCGTATCCAAGAGGTATGTTAAAATTTACAAGTCGTTAATATGAAAATAGCGGTAATCGGTGCTTCGGGTTTTTTGGGAAAAAAATTAATGGATTATTTCTCAAAGGAGAGCCTTATTGTGGGGACTTATTCTAAAAACATGATGGAAAACATGGAACATCTTGATGCCGCAGACAAAAACATGGTTGAAGATTTTCTTGTTAAACATAAGCCGGATGTTGTTATTGACACGGCAGCTTTGACAAGTTCCGTCGCCTGCGAAAAAAACCCAGAAATTTGTGAAAAGATGAATTACCTCACGGCAAAAAATATTGCAGAAGCATGCAGAAAAATAAACGCAAAAATGATTTTCATTTCCTCTTCATATGTGTTTGACGGGAAGAAAGGGGATTATTCCGAGGAAGAAAAACCTTCTCACACAAATGAATACGCCAGAACAAAAATAATGGCTGAAAAAGAGGTTTCAAAACTAAATAATCACTTGATTATAAGAATAGAAATCATTTACGGTTCAATAAAAGGAAAGATAAGGTTTGGGAACCAGATTTTTGGAACGGAGTTTGTTGAGGTCGGATACCCCGAACAAACCAGAAACCCTTTGTTTGTTGACGACCTGCCTGGGATTGTTGATTTTCTCATACGGAAAAACTGGAAAGGAATATTTCACATCGGAGGACCTGAAAAAATAAAAATGATTGATTTTTTAAGAGAGTTGTCGAAATTGGAAAACTCCGAGGACAAAATAAAAGTTGTTGATAGCTCAAAATGGTTGGTTAAACCCCCAAAAAATCCGACACTTAACATATCAAAGATAAATAATCTTGGAATAAAAACAACTTCCTTTGAAGATGCTTTGAAAAAAATAAAAGCTGAAATTAAGTTATAGATTTCAATTTTGTATTTTAACACAACAATGCTTAAATACAAAAACTCTTGTCTGTTTTGATGCAGGCTTTAGAGATAAAAAGGTGCAGGGCATGCGATTCCAACAAGTTGATAGGGGTAATTTCGTTGGGGGAGCACTACATAAGTGATTTTATAGAGCTTAACGGCAATCCTGGAACAAAAGTGCCTCTTGATTTGGTTTTATGCGAGGACTGCAAGCTCCTTCAGCTGAAGCACAACGCGCCGAATGAAAGCATGTGGGGCGGAAATTACTGGTACAAATCGGGAATAAACTCAGTCATAATGTCCGATTTAAAGGATATAGTAAGCAAGACGGAAAAATTAGTAAATCTCAATTCAGGAGATTTGGTCCTGGACATCGGATGCAACGACGGAACTCTTCTCGGATTCTATGACAAAGAAGGGATTTTTTTGGCGGGTTTTGAGCCTTCAAAAAATGTCGCGTCTGAAGCGGCAAAAAAGGGGTTTATCATTATTAATGATTATTTTAATGCAGATTCTTTCAGGAGAAATTTTGGGGGGAAAAAGGTAAAGGTAATAACTGCGATATCCATGTTTTATGACTTGGAAAATCCAAACAAGTTTTTGGATGATATTTCTGAGTGTCTTGATGAAAACGGGCTTTTTATCATACAGCAAAACTACCTAGTTTCAATGCTTGAGCAAAATGCTTTTGACAACATCTGCCACGAGCACAGGGAGTATTATTCTTTCCATTCGCTTGCAAGGCTCTTGAACAGGCATGACATGGAAATTTTTGATGTTGAGCTAAATGACATTAACGGTGGCAGCATAAGGACTTACATAAGAAAAAAATCCAACTCAAGAATTACTCCCTTTACAGGTGCTTTAAAAAGAATATCAAGAATAATTGAAAAAGAAGATGAAATAAAACTGGATTCATTGACCCCTTACACGGAATTTGCAAAAAGAATAAATCTTTTGAAAGAAACTTTGCTTAAATTTATTAGAATTGAAAAGAAAAAAGGAAGGATTTTTGGATTGATAGGGGCTTCAACGAGAGGCAATACTTTGCTACAATATTTTGGATTAACTCACAATGAGATTGCCGCAGCTTCCGAGGCAAATCCTGACAAATTCGGAAGGTACACAGTAGGTTCTATGATACCCATAATGCCTGTAGAGGAAGTAAAAAAAATAAAACCAGATTATATGGTTGTTCTGATATGGCACTTGTTTGAAGGATTGATGGAAAAGGAAAAGAACTTTTTAAAGGAAGGGGGAAAATTTATTCTTCCTCTGCCGGATTTCAGGATAATAGAGCATTCTTTTGATTTTGACCGGCTTATGGTGAAAAAATTCCTATAACTTCGCTGGCAAAAAAATTCCCAAACAAATTTCTCACAAATTCGAATCTGTTTGAAATGTAGATTATTTTTAACTTTAAGTTGTTCTTTCCCGCCAATTTTTTAAAAAACCCTGAATTGATAAAATTCCCGTTTGATTCAATCTGTTCTTTATACTGTTCCCTCATTTCTTTTGAAAGAAAAGAATTTATCCTGTACCAGTTGAAATTGGCGCAGCTTATTATCACCTCATTTTTTGAGACTCTTACAAGTTCTTTTAATGTTTTTTCAGGATTCGACAGATATTCCAGGACTTCTATGCATATTGTCTTGTCAAATTCCTTATCTTTGAAAGGTATTTTGTAAATATCTCCAAGAACAACTTTTTTATAATCCTGCTTTTTCGCGTTTTCCACGGCATTTTTATCCGAATCAAATCCCCAAAGATTAAATCCTTTCAGGTGCTTTGCAAGTTCGCCGTTTCCACATCCAGCGTCGAGAATCTTGTCGGTTTTTTTCAATTCTATTCTTTTCAGAAGTTTCGGGTAAATATTCCAGCAGGTTCTGTAAAGCTCCTGCGCCTGTTTTATCTTGTAGAATTCTTCCGTCATTGGTAGTCTATGATTCTTTTGTTTTCAATTTTATTTTTTTTGACAAATTCAAATATTTTTCTTAATACATCGAGTTTAAATCTTGCCTCAAACATTCCGTGAATGTACATGGAGGAGATTTCATTGTTTTTTATCTCGCTTATTATTTTTTCTGAGATTTCTTCGTCGTTTTTACCCATGGATGCAAGATACTCTATAATGGGAGTTTTGTTTTCGCCAAGGATGGTTATAGGGATGTTCTTTATTTTTCCGTAGTTTTCGATTTTGCTTCCCTGAAAATCACTTATGAATTGTATGTTATCGCTTTCAAGAATTTCCAAGACTTTCTGATTCACATTAAAGCCAGGAGATGCCCAGCTTATCGGCTTTTTTCCGAATAATTTTTCAAATTTTTCCATTGATTTTGTTATCGCTTTCTCTGTGTTTATCCTGTGCAAGCCGCGGGTCCATTCCCTGTGCTTCCATCCATGCAATCCGAGCTCATGCCCTTCGTCAATGATTCTTTGGATAACTTTTATGTTTTTTGTGACAAAGTCTTTTGGAAAGAGAGCCATCCTTAATTTTTCCGCAAAGGAAAATATTTTTATTTTCCTCTCTCCTAAAACAGGCATTTTACCCCTGTAATTCATCAACTCAAAAATATTTGATTCTCCGCCCATTGTTATGTAAAAACTGGCCTTGGTTTCGTATTCATTTAACAAATCCAGCAATTTTGGAAGCCCTTCTGAAATTCCTTTTTGCGATTCCAAATCAACCCTTAATGTAAATATTTTTTCCATGTTATAGCGCAAGCTGCGAGGCAATTTTAGGACCCATAATTTTTATTATTGGCAAGGGAAGTTTGCTCCAGACTTTTGTCATCCACCCCTTTCCTTTTTTTGCTTCTTCAATTTTGTCCTTTTCGTCAAAATAATAATAAAGATGATACTTGTTGTAAACTTCACCCGTCCATTTTTTTTTGAACTTATATATTCCATAATCATGCGTGTTCTCCTTTGCGTTTGAGTCGCACTGCCCGATGTCAAAATATTTTATTTTCTGTTCTGCGCACCATTTTATCAACTCCCAGTGAATCAAGTCGTTTGGCTGGCAGATGAGATATTTTTTGTCAGATGCATTGTAGGCTGCATAGGCATAATCTTTTGTGTGCAGAATTATCAGCGTCCCTATTATTTTCCCGTCCTTATAACAGTTAACTCCTTTGAACCCGTTTTTCATCTTCATCAAATTCCTGAAAAAATCATAACTATGATTTGGTGTGCCGAAGCTTTTCATATTCCTTAGATAAAGTCCGAAGAATTTTTTTAACTCTTCTTCATTGGTTATCCATTTTAAATCCAGCCCGGATTTCTCGGCTTTTTTTATCCCTTTTCTTGTTATTCTGTCAAAGCTGTTCCATAACTCCTCTTCGCTTTTTAGCTTCAGGATAATCTGGTTTTTTTTGAATTCTTTTCCAAATCCGGATTTGGACAATTCTTCCATGGCATTTTTATTTTCTTGTGAAAAATCATTCAGCCTTACCTCGATTTTTGAAATGCCTTTGGTTTTTTTTGCATATTCTAATATTTCTTCAATTATTTTTTTGTTAATCTTTCCTAATGGCCCTCCCAAGTCTGTAAATGGCATTGAAATCATCCTGTTTCCGAATATTCTGCTTTTAACAAGAAAAAAAGGGAATGCCCATTCTTCATTTTTTTCCATGAAATAAAGCGGAATGCAATTCTTATACGAGTTATTGATGCTTTTTTCCCATTCCGCAGAATTTTGGGGGTAGTGAATCTCCTGACTTTCAGTCAAAGAAAAAAATTTTGCTTCACTAAACTCATTTAAGATTTCCATATGTTAGTCCTTTAATACTTCTTCATAAATTCTTCTTAGATTTTTGTTTCTTTCCTTTATTGACAATTTTCCGCCTTCTATAATTTTCCTGCTTTCTATGCCCATCTTCTCTCTGAGATTTTTATTCTCTATCAAAAGAGATATTTTTTCAACAAGTTGCTTTATTATCTCAGGATGCTCTTTCATAACATCTTCTTCATATTTCTTCCTGTCCAATTTTCCATTTTTTGTGAAATACATCTCCCAAGAGTATTGTGTTTTTATCAAAAAGCCGTTTTTTCCGTCTTCAATCAATTCCGGAACGGTAAAGCTTGTCGTGCCCACAACGGGAAGCCCTGCGGACATTGCCTCAAGAAAAACAACCCCGTAATTGTCGCTGTGTGTCGGCAGGACGAAAACATCTGCACTCAAATACATCTTCTCAAAGAGTTCTTCTCTTGGAAAATGCCCTTTGACGAACTGCAATCCCGGAAGTTTTATATTTTTGTATTCTTCAGGAACATCTCCCTTGAATTTTAACTTCAGGTTTTTGTATTTTTTTGTCAGTATTTCATATGCCTTAAGCAAATCATTCCCTCCCTTGTCGTAAAATTCTTTTCCTATGAAAGAAATGACAAATTTTCCGTCTTTTCTTTTAATCTTTTTTTTCAAGCATGGATGCATCGCCAGATAAAGCACTTCTATTTTTTCCTTGAATTTGCCGCAGTCAATTGCCTGCAGGAGGTCTTTTTTTGCGGCTTCGCTTTGCGGGAGAATCTTTCTGCATTTTTCAGAAGCAAGGGCTTTTGTTATGATTCTTTTTGTCAGCGGATTTTTTAATGCGCTGTAATTAAATGATGTGAAGACTCCTCCGCTTTCGCAGTCAATTATCCACGGCTTTTTCGGGTTTATCTGCAGAATCCCCCGGGTTGAATGAATCAAGTCGGCATTTGTTTCAACATGGGTCATTCTGGGAATAGGAAGAAACTTAAGCAAAAGGTTGTGAAGGGCAATCTTTTTTTCCGTAAACCATCCGTGATAAGAAGATTTTATTCTGTCCACGCTGTAAACAACCCCTTCTGGAGGGAAGTCAAGTATCTCGTCAAATTGGGGGTGGGGGCTTGCCAGAATGTAAACGTTTATTTTGTCCTTTTTATGAGGCATATTCATTCTAAAAAGTAATCTTTTTTAAATTTTGTTAAACTTCTTTCCATATCCCTCTTCTATGAATGCTTTCCAAGGAACTGCATAATAGTTAAAATAATTTGGAATTTTTTCCGGGAATTTTTAGTATCACAAAATTTTTAAGTCAAATTAATGGGTTTACCTTATGAATGTGCTTGTTGTAGGGGACATACACGGGGAAGCGGAAAGACTTCTTTCTAAAAAATTAGTTGTGACAAAAATTACTGAAGGAGAGTTTAAGGAATTAAGTAACGGGGAAGATTATGATGTTTTGGTGGTTCGGACTTTCACGAAACTAGGAAAGGGGGAATTTATGAAACTCGGAAATTTAAGGTATGTTGTAAGTTGCAGTGTCGGCTTGGATAACATTGACTTGGACGAGGCGGGCAAAAGGAATATTGAGATAATAAACTGCCAGGGAACAAATGCAAATAGTGTTGCGGAGCATACTCTTTATTTGATTCTTTCCTTGATAAGAAGAGATAATAAAAGGCCTTTTTTTGAGATTAAAAACAAAACAATAGGACTTTATGGCTTTGGGAACATAGGCAAGGAAGTTGCCGTAAAACTAAAAGGATTTGGAGCAAGAGTGATTGCTTATGATGTGATACCTCAGGATAAAAAAATATTAAATGAATTAAACGTAAGTACGGTTTCTCTCAAGGAACTTGCGGAAAAATCAGACATTGTAAGCGTTCATATTCCCCTGAACAGGCATACTCTTGGAATTGTGGGAAATGATTTTTTTTCAGGAATGAAGGAAGGTACTTTTTTTGTCAACACTTCAAGGTCAGAAGTGGTAGATGAACCTGCTTTGATTGAGAATTTTAAGAAAGAAAAATTCAGAGGTATAGGATTGGATGTTTACTCTGATTATTTGAAGAAAGAGATCATCAACGGAAATGTTATTTTTACTGGGCATGTGGCGGCGCAGGGAGAGGATTCTTTTAGGGAAATGTGCGTAAAGCCCGTTGAGGAATTTCTGAGAAGGATTGAAAAAAATTAAACCATATTTCTTTTGCAACAGGCTTTATTCAAAAACGATTAGCCATACATCTCAACAAGTTTGAAATTTCTTTAAATTATCAAAAAGAAAAGGCTCACTCCTTCGTCGTTCATTTATTGGTATGATTCATTAATATAAAACTGCATTTATTAGTACTTAAAATAGTTGATTAATAAAAATTAAAAGTTATTCTTTTGTTAACCAATGGCTTTCCGTATATGAACTGATTATCAATCCACTTCTTTTGCAATACAAATACTTAAAAAGAAATTTTTAATGGTTAAAAAATGGAAACATTCCAATTTCAAATAATAGATGCAAGGGCTGCTTACGAAAATGGCGCTCTAAAAGTAAAATTGCACTACCCTAATAATCCTGTGCCAAGAGACAAAAGACAGGACGAAAGCCTTGATTTTGGAAGGAAAGTTTTGGAAAAACTTATTGAATCTGGAGAATCGGATATTGCGGATATGGCTCATCCGACGGGCTCTCCTTCCGCAGGTTCTCTTTATGTGTTTAGTGATGGTGTATTTGCATGTCACAGAAGGGACAGATTTGCGCCAACTCATAAATTGTATCATAGCGCCAGCGCGGGATTTCAGGATAGAATGGAAGACGTTTATAGCGAGGGGGGAATAATGGGAATCAGTTTGAGGGAAACTGCCGAAGAAACACTTTTGTTTACTAGAGAAAAAATTCCACGGCTTATCGTTCCTAAAGATTCTGTGAATTACACGCTGAATTCTGCAAGAAGGCTTGGAATTGATCCGGACAGAATTAAACTCCTATATGTTGATGCGGAAATTCAGGAGTCAAGAGATGAATTGCAGGTTTTAAGAGAGAGTGGGGAAGAGATATTTTGCATCAAGGGAAACATTGATTTGGTATTTGAATCTGCTACTAGTGTTAATATTCTCCAATTAAGAAGATTGCCTTTCTCCTCTGATGAGGTTTTCCCTGTTGATGCGGAAGGCATGATGAAAGACGGAAAATTTATGCATTTTAACAGGGAAGCTTATTTGATAAATCCTGATGAGATAGCAAATAGAATGTTTGATTATGCTCTAACAAACCCAAAAGTTTCTCAGGTTAATATTGTTGATGGCGTGCCTCGTGTTTTCACGCCAGAATACGAACCTCCATTTTTAGGACCTGACAAAGTTGGAGTAATAAGTCCGCATATTTGGGCACCTGAAGATTTGCTAACAACCTGTCTGGATGCTTTGGGAGTTCCTGGCTTTGCAGGAAAAAAATTGGAGATAGAATTAGCAAAGGTTAAGGCAAGACAGGAAGGAAAAAATCTTTTATCTAACGGGGTTTTAGCCTGATTTTTATCAGGTTAGAATAGGTTCTTCTAGTATAGAAATACTTAAAAAACCTTTTGTTTTTGTTAATGAATGGAGTTGCACCCTATATTTAGCCATCCAAGTGTTGTAATAGTTCAGGAAAAAGGTTCTGCAAGACTTTTAATGGCAAAGTATGATGGTGGATATCCTTTGAGATGTTACAGGGGTTCTTTTAGCATACTTGGTGGAAATCCCACTCCTGACGATGTTGGTCCAAGACAAGTTTTGAAAAGACGGCTCGGAATAGAATTTAAAATAGCCGACGATGCAAGAATATTAAAGTTTAATCCGGATATAGTTTGGGCCGATATCAAGGATATAAATTTGATTAGGGATTCAATTTCTAGGCGTGCTGTTCCTATAGGAGACTACCTTATGAGGGGCAATGCTTCTTTGCTTGAAGACGGGCCTTATTATGGAATTGCGAGTGCATTTCTTGCCGAAATTCCAGGAGATGTTTTTAAAGTTGCTGAAATGAACTTGGAGAGAGGAAGACAATTAACCACAGAAGGATTTTTAGGAATA
>CAZLQA010000019.1:0-13234 GCA_964561665.1 Candidatus Woesearchaeota archaeon | reverse complement strand
ATACGGAAAGATTAACAGCATAAGCAATTGCTTATGCTGTTAATCTTTCCGTATTTTCCCCTTATTGAGCAGAGCTCCGACTTGTCGGGGTTTGCCTCGCCGGTTACATCCCGAATTTTTTTTATTGCGTCCTTTCCCTTGTATACAATCGCGACAACATTTTCATTGTGCAATTTTCCCGTGAGGTAATCAATCAGTTCGTTGTAAAATTTTTTGCCTTTGTGCTCTTCATAATGTTTTTCGGCAAGCTCTTTTTTTACATTCACAAGTTTCAGTCCAATTATTTTCAAATTCAAAGAGTTAAAATCCGAGATGATGTTTCCGACGAGTTTTTTAGCCACGGCATCGGGTTTTATCAGCACGAGCGTTCTTTCTTCCATCATAATAACAGAAAGAAAAAGATTTATAAACTTTATTTTTTTATATCCCATATTAAAGAGGGTTAGATGAACAATAAAAAATATTTTTTGGCAGTGGTTTTCGCCGTAATGTTTGTAAGTTTTTTGTTTGTAGTTAGTGCGACCGCGACTTTGCTTATGCCTGTTGCAAAAGGTAACTACACCACTGCGATGAATGCCTCATGTATTTCAACTGTGGATAATCCTGGCTCGGCAAGATTCTGGTATAGTGCTACTGGAGCCAATACAAATGCACTTTTTTTAACTATATACAATACCTCTGCTAATCAGACATCGTTTAATCTTACTACTGCTAATGAGTCAATTACTGGTTTGACTGATGGGTTGCAATACAACTGGTCTTGTGAGCTTTTCTCCGCCTTTTTTAATGTTACGGCAAATGTCTCTCTTATTGGGAATTCCACTGGTGTTGCGAATGTTACCATAGATAATACTGCTCCAACTATTGAAGTTTATAGTGGAGGAACTCTTATTGGTTATGTAAATGGAACTGTAAAATCAACCGCAGTTGCTACTAATAATTTGACATTGAATATTTCTATTAGCGACCCTACAAGAGGATTAAATGATTCTGATGCTCGTTATTGTTGGATTAATGTTAACGGACAGTATAACCATTCTGTTCCAATTAACAGTTCCGGCGGAACTTCTGGATACTGCAATACAAATAATATTAATCTTACTGGGGCAAGTGATGCAGCAAATCTTACAATTAATATATACATAAATGATTCTCTTAATAATATGAGATTGAATAGTACGCTTAGGATTACTCTTGATACAACTGCTCCAAGCCCAACTTCAACATGCACTTCCACAAGCGTTTCAACGGGAGACGCGTTTCCCTGCACATGCTCAGGTTCAGATGCAACATCCGGAGTGAATGGAAGTTTGGATTCAAGCACTTCAGATTCTCCTGACGGAACGGGAACAATCGCGAACACAGGAACTTTTGTACATACTTGTACCATAACAGATAACGGAGGATTATCGGCAAGCACCACCACAACATATACTGTTACTCAGATTTCCACGGGCGCAAGCAGCAGCTCTTCGGGAAGCCCCGGAGCTAGCGGGGTAGTAACTGCAACAGTCGTTCCTTCACATACATTCTCAAAAGTAACCCCTGGAGTGGCTTCTATAAAGCAATATACAGACCCTGAGCTTGGATTGAAGGAGATACAGATTAATGTGAACAATGAAGCGCAAAATGTAAAGGTTACAGTTACGAAATACGACGGAAAGCCCGCAGAAGTGTCCGTAGAGAAGACAGGAAAGGTTTTCCAGTATATGCAGATAAAGGTTGACAATGTGGCTGACAAGCTTGACAAGGCAACTGTGGAATTCAAGGTAAAGAAATCGTGGGCAACGGACAATGGGATAAGCAAGGAGAATGTTGTTGTTTCAAAGTTTGACGAAGCAGGCAGCGAATGGAATGATCTCTCCACGACTTATGCAAGCGAGGATGATGATTATTATTACTACAATGTTGAGTTAACAAGCTTCAGCTATTTTGCCGTAGGGGCAAAGGCTGTTGAAGAGCCAGCAACCGGCAGCAGCGGAGGAATCCAGCAGGGAATAACCGATGCAATAAAAAACAACAAAAATACCTGGTGGTGGATTCTAGGAGTGGTTGTAGTTGTGATTGCAGTAGGATACGGAATGAGAAAGATAAGGAAGTAATTTTTCTTTTGTTGAATAATTTTTTCTCTGAATAGGTTATTGGGAATTTCCTTATTTTTATAAACTATCAGACAAAAGGCTCACTGCGTTCGCTTATTGGTAAAATCCTGGTGTGTTCAGTGTTTCGCGAGGCGTATGCGTAATCGCTTATTGGTGTAGGTTGTTAATATAATAAACTTTGAAGATTTATTAATCTCTATATAATCTGCGAGTGAAATGAGCAGCGTTTTTTAATATTTAACAAGATATCTTACAATCTCTTCTAATCAAAGCCGCGAACAACATAAACTATTTAATTGCTTTGATTTTGTTTTCATTATGGATGATGAGGATTATGTCAGAAGGGCAAAAGATACCGAGATTTGCAAAAAATGCAGGAATATCGTTGTAGGCAAGGGGAACCTTAATGCAGGAATAATGTTTATAGGAGAGGCGCCGGGAAGAAACGAGGATGAGCAGGGATTGCCCTTTGTTGGCGCTGCAGGAAAGAACCTTGACAATCTCCTTGAGAAAGTGGGGTTAACTATGAATGATGTGTACATTGCGAATATACTGAAATGCAGGCCTCCGGAAAACAGAAATCCTCTTCCCGAGGAGATAAAAGCCCACACACCATGGCTTATTGAGCAAATAAAGCAAATAAAGCCAAAAGTGATATGCTCTTTAGGAAATTATTCCACGAAATTTTTTTTGGCTGACGGTGACGTCGATAAAATGGACAATATGCCCGGAATCACGCAGGTTCACGGGAAAATGAGGGTTATTGAGTTTCACGGATTAAAAATAAAACTGATTCCCCTGTTTCATCCGGCGGCGATAATATACAAAAGGGATTTGCTAAATCTGTGGGAAGATGACATGGAAATCGTGAAATCTGAAATAAAGCATAAGAAATTAGTTTGAAAATTGTCTTTGCTTCGTTTGGTTATTACTTGATGCCTTTAGTTTCTAAAATGCGTTTAATCTTAACATCTTTGGAAAAATTTGAGCGTTAGTAATTTTGCTTATTTCTTTCCACAAATTTTCCTATAAACTTGTAATGCGCGTCGCTTGTTTTTTTCCCGCATTTTCCACAAACAGATTTTAAAGTATAAATTTTGCAAAAGTTACATTTGCGAAGTTTCATATTATTATAAAAATGCATTGTTTTAAAAACTTTATTTATGCTATTTTCATTTATATTGAACAAAAAATCAATTAATAATCTATCTCAGAGGGCGAGCGTCAGCGAGCGAAATTATCCCAAATTATCGATAAATTCCTTAAGCTTAGGGTGATAGGAGGTTGTAAAATGTTTTTCAATTTCTTTTGGAGAAACCCATTTGAGCTCTTTAAAATCACCGCCAACCTTTTCTTTTCCCTCTATGTATTCGCAGAAGAAATATACCGACAGCAAATTGGGTTTTTCAGGATAAGTTTTCGCAAATATCGCCCCGAGGTTTTTAATCCTGTACCCTGTCTTTTCCTTGACAGCTTTTTTTAATGACTTGTCTATATCTTCCTCATGATTCGCTCTTCCTCCAGGGAATGCCCATGTCAATTCCTTTAAATAAGGGTCATTTTCTCTTCTTCCTATCAGTATTTTTTTCTTAGAAGTATCAAATATGACGGCCAAGCCTATGACGCTAAACTGAGGAAGCTTTGTTTTGTCTTCCATACCACTAAGCATTTTTATCCATATTTAAAGTTTATGGAATAAAGTTTTCACTTTTTGAAAGAAACGACAGATTACTTCTCTATAATGCCAAATTCGGCGCCCGCTTTTTTGGAGTCAGCTTCAATTTCCTTTTCAATTTCCCTTATCCTCCTGTCGGAATCCTTCATGTTGTTTGATTCCGCCTTAAGAGAGTATCTTCCCGCGGAGATATATCTTACTTCGGCATTTTTTATCTTTTCCAGAATCTTTTTTATCGTTTCAAGCCCGTTTTTTGCGGTTGACTTGAGAATGATTTCCCCCTTCACAGTTGTCTTTTTTTCTTTTTGGGTGTTCAGAATTTCCATAATCTTTTTTGAATTTTCTTTCCCGACGAGGATTTCCAGTTTTTTCGGGTTTTCTTTGGCATCCTCAAAAAAATCAAAAATCTTCCCGCTTTTCATGATCTCCTCAATGATCTTCATGGAATCTTCTCCCATAACGCTTTTTAGAATGCTGACATAGCTTTTTTCCTGCTTTAGCTCCTCCATAAGCTCTTTTCTTTCTTTTTGGGTGACTCTCCTGAAAGAAAGTTCTATGTTCCCGGATTTTGAAATTCTCAAAACCTTGCATACGATTTTTTTCTTCGGAACCACGTAATCCCTTATGTTTCTTATTCTCCCTGGGGCAATCTCGCTGGTTATTATGCTTCCCTCGACTTCTTTTCCGTCCAGAGCCATGCTTACAAATACAATCGTCTTGTCTATTCTTTCAACCGTGCACAAAACCAAATCCCCTTCTTCAAGATTCATATTTTAAACAGAAAAATAGTTGTTTTAAAGTTTGTCATCTGGCAGGAATTTTTAGGTACTTCTTCATTTTCCTCACTTTTGCGGAAATTCTTGTGACTTCCCTCATTGCCCTCTTGTCTTTCCTGTTTTTTTCAGAATGGCTCTTTAATTTTCCCAGCTTTTCTTCAGTGTTTTTCAAATCGGGATTTGTGTAAAGATTGTTTTCCTTAAGCACTTTGGATATTTTTTCCCTGTAATCATCGGTATAAATTTTTTCCTGCCTGAGCTTTTCGCCTATTTTTTCTGAGGTAAGCCCGTTTTTTGCAAATTCTATTATTTTTTTTTCATACTCCGGATGAGAAAGCTTTTTCACAGTTTTTTCCTTTGTTTTTTCCGTTTCCTTATTTTCTTTTTTCATTTTATTAATCCGAAAAACTAATTTTTAAATCTATTCATTCCAGAAAAGTTATTTAAATGTAATTGATCATTAAATTAAATGGGGAAGTCCATAGGGATACTAAGCATAAAAGGAGGTGTTGGCAAAACCGCAAGCGTAATTGCCCTTGGAGACGCGATTTCGGGTTTTGGGAAAAAGGTCCTCCTTGTCGACGCAAATTTTTCAGCGCCCAACTTGGGGATTTACCTGAACCTAATCAATCCGGAGAAAAGCATTCATGATGTTCTTGCAAGGAAGGCGAGCCTAAAAGAGGCAATACATCATACGGAAAATTTTGATGTTCTTCCCGCGTCAATCTTTAACAGGAATCATATAAGCCCCTTTGACCTTAGGAAAAAACTTAGTCCTATAAAAAGAAGCTACGACATTATTCTTATTGATTCTTCTCCTGCTCTGAACGAGGAAACTCTTGCGGCAATCCTGGCTTCCGACGAGCTGATTCTTGTGACAACTCCGGATTATGCGACTCTAAGCACGACGCTTAAGGCAATAAAGCTTGCAAGGCAAAGAGACACGCCCGTGAACGGCATGATTTTAAACAAGGTGCACAACAGGAATTTTGAGATATCACTGGAGGACATTGAAAAAACAACGGAGGTGCCTGTTTTGGCCGTAATTCCTCATGACATTAATTTCCTAAAATCAGCGTCGAGCTTTGTTCCTTCCACCTCCTTCAGGCCAAATTCCAGGGCAAGCATTGAGTTCAAAAAGCTCGCAGGAATCCTCATAGGCGAGAAATACAAAGGAAATTCGTTTGCTGATTTTTTTAGGACGAACCTTAAAAAACAAGAGGTTAACAGGGAAATTTTTTATGATAGTTATTTTAGATAGTCTACTATATTATTTTTAAAAGAGGATGCACAAAACAGGGGTGTTCAGTCTTAATTTCTGGAAAAGACATTTGTTGATTCTGGTACAAAAAACATACAGAGAATTTGGGTATTTGGTTAGGGTTATAGGGCGGAAATATATCTCCCTCTAATGTTTCTATTAATCCATCTTCTCTTTTTATGAGTTCATCATCAGCATAAAAATCCTCTGTTATCGCTTCTGGAAATTCAAATAATACGGCTAAAGAAGGATTTTGAAAAGTTTTTCCCGAGGACACTGATTCTTCTAATTTCCCCTTTATTTTACATTGCTTTTTATAAAAACACGAGGGGCAGTAATTTCTGAGCAAAGATTCACCTGATTCAGGTGTTATATCTTTGCTTCTGTAATCATCAGTGCTTAAGTTGTGTAGTGGAGGTCGTAATAAGCAATACATTTTTATGTTTCGGTTTTAATTTCAATTACAAATAGCCCCGTCAGGATTCGAACCTGAGTCTCAAGGACCAAAACCTTGAATTCTTGACCACTGAACTACGGGGCTCTAAACTTAGAAAAAGGGATAATATTTATAAGGCTTTTTAGGGGTCGGAGCAATCTCTTTTATAGCCGCAGTTTAAACACTGAATTTTGCATTTCAATTCTGCAACATCTTCAGAGCCGCAGACAACGCATCTTTCTTTTTCGGATTCCATCAGTATTTCTCCTTGTACCTTCCTCTTTGCTCAACTTTTTTCATTCTTTCGAGAACTTCCGAATAATTTTTTGAGATTTTATATCCTTCGGCAACTTTCGCGAATAAAATTTTCCAGCGCAAAAAATGCTTTGCTTCGAGCGCCTGTTTTAGCAAATGCAAGTCCACGGCTTTGTCTTCTATTTTGCCAGAGTGAAAACCAAGCCCGAAGTCGATGAAAAATATTTTGGATTTGTGCCCCCCTACCCACCCAAAATCAGAATTTTTAAAATGAGAAAGCGTATTATTAATTTCATTTTTTCTATTAACAATTTTATTTTTTTTACTAACTAATTTTTCCTTTGATTTTTCAACCAAAATCATGTTGCTGGTTGTCAAATCCCCGTGAATTATGCCTAAATCGTGAAGTCTTGCAATATTCCTTCCCGCTTCGAGCAATATTTCCTTTTGTTTTTTTTCTGAAAAATCATTAAGGTTGTCGGAGAGTTTTTTTCCTTTTATAAACTCCATAACTATCCTGCTGGACTTTTCATCAACCCTTATAATTTTTGGCACAAATGCAACTTTTGAAGCTTTTTCCATAAGCCTCGCCTCGCTTTTGGTTCTTCTTTTTCTTAGGAACTCGTCGATTTCCGGAATTCTGTAAGATTTTTTATTTCTGTCTTTGAATATCCAATTTTTTCTTTTATATAATGTTATTTCCGCCTCTGCCCCGCGAAACATAATTTTGGATTTCATTTTCTAAAGATTAAAATAAGCGCCAGCGCGATTAGCGAACTTATGTCTATTGTCATGCAGTATTTGCAGTATGCCTTGATTAGGAAAATCTGAATGTATATTGAGTAAAGTGCAAATATCGAGACAAGCGAAATTCCCAGGACAATGACCATGTATTTTTTTCTTGTTGGATTCAGCATTTGGGAAAGAGTTGTGAGAATCATAATCAGGAAAAATCCAGTTCCGAGATACTCGTTTGGAATTCCGAAAAACATCGTGTTATATTGCGAGTTTTTCACCGCATAGCACCCTTCTCCCGGGGTGCAGATTTCCGGAATGGGTTTAAAGTCATAGAACACAAGAATTGCGGAGCTGATAAGAGCTATGGAAAACAATATGATTAAAATAATGTATTTTGGAGATTTCATCTAAACTTAAATTTCCCCCCTTTCATGAATTTTTTTGCCAGCTTTTGCATTTGTTTCTGGCTCATTCCCCCTCCCAAACCGCTTTCCATTGGATTTCCAGTCTTGAGCATTTCATTGAGCATTTTGTATTGCTTCAACAAACTCCTGATGTCGCTTGTGTGAACTCCCGCGCCTTTTGCTATTCTTCCAATCCTGGTTGTTTGTTTTTCGATAATTTCGGGATTTTCTTTTTCTTCTTTTGTCATCGATTTTATGATGTGCTCCCACTTTGAAATTTTTTCTTGCTGGTTTTCCATGAGATTTTCAGGAATTTTCTTTTCTATCCCGCTGAAACCGGGAATCATGTCCTTTATTTTTTCAAAACCCCCAAGGGAGTTCATTGCCTTTACTTGAGAGACAACATCTTCCAGATTCAGTTTTCCCTCTTCAAGGCTTTTGCTTATTTTTTCCTGCTTTTTCCCGTCAGTGACTGATTTTACCTTTTCAATCAGAGCCTGCAAATCCCCCATGCCCAGCAAACGGGAAAGAAACTGCTTCGGGTTAAATTCTTCCAAGTCATTGATTTTTTCCCCCGTTGTTATGAAATAAACTCCTGCCTTGCCTTTTTCATCAGAAGAAACTTCTCCACAAGCTGTTAATGCTCCGCCTGCTTTTGCGGTAGAATCCATACGGGTGATAATCATTCCGGTTATGCTCACCGCCTTGCTGAACTCCTTTGCCTGCTGTTTTGCGGCCTGCCCTATGTCTGCGGGCATGACAAGAATTGATTCCGTCGGCTTTATCTCCTTGTCAATGGATTTTATTTCCTCGGTTAGTTCCTTGTCAAGATTGTGCCTTCCTGCAGTGTCAATAAGTATAACATCGTAATCTTTAAGTTTTTTTTCGAAGCTTTTCCAAATCTTTATGGGATTTTTTTCTTCAGTGTTTATGAAAAAATTCAGCTTGTTTTTCTCCGCAAGCTGCTTTAGCTGCTCCGATGCCGCCGGACGATGAACATCCAATCCCACAAGGGCGACCTTTTTCCCCCGTTTTGAAAAGTAGTTTCCAAGTTTTGCAGTAGTGGTTGTCTTTCCCGAGCCGTAAAGTCCAAGAAGAAGAATCCTGTTTTGCCCTTTCTTTAACTGAAGTTTTTTTTCTTCTCCAAGCAATTTTAAAAGCTCGTCGTGAAGAAGCTTTATCATGTGCTCTTTTTTTCCAATCTCCTTTATTCTTTCGTCAAAAGCTGCGGTTCTGATTTTGTCCGTAAGCTCCTTTACAAGGTGAACATTCACATCCGCTTCAATCAATGCCCTTTGAAGTTCCTTTATTACGGAATCAACGAGGTTTTTGTCAAGAAATATTGCGTTCGCTATCCTGTCCGTGGCTTTTTTCAGAACTTCTCCGAGTTTTTCAAGCATATTTTAAAGAGGGAACAGGATGTTTTTAAGTTTTGGGTTTGGGAACTTTGCAATCTTCTTTCATAACCCTTGGACTAAGTTTAATTTATAAATTATGCAATAATAATATGAAAATGAAGAGGGGTGCTGACGCAAACAGCTCAAGAAACGCGTGGTTTCTGGGGGGTTCGAGCTTTTTGAACGATGCCGGAGGAGACATGATTGCTCCGATACTTCCATTTTATATAATTGCATTGGGTGGAGGGGGAATCGCGCTAGGATTGCTTTCGGGATTGAGAGAAGGGCTTTCAAGCATTTTCAAGATTTTCGGAGGATGGCTTTCAGACAGGGTGGGAAAGAGAAGGCTTTTTGTTTTTTTCGGGTATTTTTTGTCGTTCATATTCAAGTTTTTCATAGGGCTTGCAAACTCGTGGCAGCATCTTGTATGGTTTGTGTCTCTTGAGAGATTTGGAAAATTCAGGGATGCTCCAAGGGATGCCATAATCAGCCAGTCAAATCACAGGGGGAAAAATTACGGAATAGTGCAAATGCTTGACACAGGAGGGGCAGTTGTTGGAACCTCCATTGTTTTGTTTTTGTTTTGGAAATTTCATTTCAGTTTCAAAACAATCATATTCATTGCGGCGGGGATTTCCTTCCTCTCTCTTTTTCCCCTTATTTTTGTTAAAGAGCCCAGGTTTAAAAAAACAAGAAGAAGCTTGATAAAAGGCGTTCAGATTCTTGACAAAAGGCTGAAATATTTTGTTTTTGTCGTATCCGTTTTTACTCTTGCGAATTTCGGGCTGTACATGTTCTTGCTTTTAATGGCGGAACAAATAACGGGAAATATAATTTATCCTCTTTTGCTGTATGTTTTGTTTAACATAACTTTCGCGGCTTTTGCAGTGCCGCTTGGGAAACTTTCAGACAAGATAGGAAGGAAAAAAATTCTTTACGCAGGATATATTTTATTTCTAGCCGTGGCTTTGGGATTTGTTTTCTTGAAAAGCTTTTTTTATCTGTTCATTTTGTTTCCGCTTTACGGGCTGGTTTATGCCGCAACAAGCTCAAATCAAAGGGCTCTTGCTTCCGACTTTGCGGGAGATATGAAGGGGACAGCCATGGGTTTTTTCCATATGGCTACGGGACTTATAACAATTCCCGGAGGAATTATTGCGGGATTTTTATGGAATATAAATCCCGATGTTATGTTTTACTATCTTTCCGCCGTGGGACTTGTTGCATTGGTTCTTCTGGTTTTTGTGAAAGAGAAGAAAATTTAGGTGTTTGAATGTTAATTGAGATAATTTTTCTTTTTGCCGGACGGATTTCCTTCAATTAATCTTTGCGATTTGCTTTCTGACACAGAAAAATTTTCATTCACTCCTCTTAAAAAAAACTAAGTTCTCTGTAGTCTAAACCAACAAAAATATATCTTTTCTCCTCACCGTCTCCTTCTTTCCTGACTTGCCATTCAAATAACAATCCAGGATATTGCGAGAGCATTAAATCTTCCAAAGCTCTGCTTTCTGTTACTAAATTTACAATCTTTTCACAATCCCAATCTCTCGATGAATTTTTTCTTGTCAAATATTTCTATCTCATTGTACTCCTGCCCCGTTCCAAGAAAGAGAATGGGTTTTTTTGTGACGAACCCGACGCTAAGGGCTGTTCCGCCTTTTTCGTCAATGTCCGCTTTTGTCAAAATGATTCCGTCAATTCCAATGCTCCAGTTGAAGCTTTTTGCCTGCTCCACGGCGTCGTTTCCTGTGATGCTTTCCCCGACAAACAATTTCAAGTCGGGCTTGCAAACTTTTGAAATTTTTTCTATTTCGCTAAGGAGATTTTTTGAAGTATGCATTCTTCCCGCAGTGTCTATGAGGACGCAATTGATGTGGTTTTTTTTTGCGTACTTTACCGCGTCAAAACCCACTGCCGCAGGGTCGCTTCCGTATTCGTGGGAGATGACTTTTATCTTCGTGTTTTCCCCGTGCTTTTTCAGCTGCTCTATGCTTGCGGCGCGGAATGTGTCTGCAGCGGCCATAACGCAAGAAATTCCCCTGTCTTTCAGTCTTTCGGCGATTTTTGCGACGCTGGTGGTCTTTCCCGTGCCGTTGATTCCGCAAAACAGAATCACATAAGGCTCCGAGCCACCGGCGTTCGAGGAGATTTTTTCCCTTATTTTTTCCGCAATGTCGAAGGGTTCAACAAGTATGTCTTCAATTATATCCTTCAGCGATTCCTTCACCTGCCCTTCAACTTCCTTTCTAAGGAAAGAAGTGTCGAGTATCTTTTCTTTTAACTTGGAAATTATTTCTTCCGCCACTTCAAGAGCGACATTGTTCTCCAATAGAAGCATTTCAAGCTCTTCGGAATAAACCTTGAATTCTTTTTCCGAAATTCTAACTTTTTGTATTTTTGACGCTATCTTTCTGAAGAATCCTACCTCTCCCGGCTTGGATTTCTCTTCCTTTTCCAGCTCGTTTTTAACTTCCTTTATCTTTTCCAAGTCCGGCTCGAACTTCTGCAACCCCACGTTGAACTTTTGAGGAATGGGGATTTCCCTTGTTTTCTCTTTTTTCCCTATTTTCCCGGCTTTTTCGGCCGGCTTTTCCTTTTTAGATTCGGTTTTTTCAGAAATTTTTTTAGTCCAGCTCTTCAGTTTTTCCCTTAATTTGTTGAACATGTTTTAAGTAGAGATAAAATATTAATAAACTCTGTGGTTTTGACTTATTTCTTTTCTTAAGTGAACATAAATTTTTATAAAGAATACGGGCTTGTTTATTGCATGAAGGGCGTACTTGTCATCTTTGACGGCTTGGGAGACTTGCCGAACAGCCTGCTGAACAATCAGACCCCCCTTGAGGCTGCAGATACTCCGAATCTTGATTTTTTGGCGAACAGGGGAGAAATAGGATATATGTATTCCATAACTCCTGGTTCCATTCCCGACACGGACGATGCTTTTGTCTCAATGTTTGGAAATGACATAGGAATGAGCTCGAGAGGGCAGCTTGAGGCTGCCGGAGGGGGCATTGATGTAAAAAGAGGTGATTTGGCGTTCAGGACAAATTTCGCGACGATTGACTCCATAAAAAAAGGGAATATTCTGGACAGGCGCGCCGGCAGGACGCTGACAACGAAAGAGGCGCAAGTTCTTGCCAAGGAGATAAACAAAATAAAACTTCCCTGCAAGTTCGTATTCCAGCCGACAATTCAGCACAGGGGAGTCTTGGTTTTTAGAGGAGGATTTTCAGATGATATTATAGGGAATGACATTGTAAGAAATGTCAAGGCAAGCCAAGATATTTTTGCAAGGGCGACAGAAGAAGACGAAAACACCCAATACACGGTTAATGTTGTCAATGAGTTTCTTGAAAAGGTTTATGACATTTTAAGCAACCACCCTCTTAACAAAAAAAGAATGGAGATTGGGCTTATGCCCGCAAATTATCTTTTGATAAGAGGAGGAGGGATTGAGATTCCAAAGCTTAAATCTTACCACAAATGGGTTTCTGCCGCATATGTTCCCGTAATAAAAGGCTTTTCAAAACTCTCAAATATGAAAGTAGTTTCATTCAAGTACCCCAAAATGAAAAAGCTTGATGTTTATCTTAATCTTCACAAAGGGCTGAACAAAGCGTGCAAAGTAGCCATAAAAGCAATAAAGAGAAACCATAAAAAATTTGATTACGCGCTCGTGCACATAAAAGAAACGGACATGCCTGGGCATGACAACAAACCCTTGGAGAAAAAATCAATCATAGAGCATGTGGACAAAACCCTGTTTAACTTTCTCAGAAAATTTGCCCCCTCCAAAAAAATAAGGGTGGCTGTGACAGGGGATCATTCAACCCCTTGCGGACTTAAGGGACATTCCGCAGATCCGGTACCGGTGCTGCTTTACAACAATTCCATACCCAGGGTAAAAAAATTCTGCGAGAGGGAAATGCGAAAAGGGAAACTGGGAAGGATTCTTGGGAAAGATTTGCTTGAAAGGATAAAATTCACCTGAATATGGGTTTTTTTAACAGGTAATCTCTGCTTAGAATGGTTCGCCCTCTACTCCCGACCCTGCTCGGAATTAATGTTTTAAATTTGCCCTTCGCAAAGTCGCTCGCTCACAATTGATGAGAAGATTAATAGAAAACTTTTTTGTATTAACAGATTTTACCAATAAGCGATTACGCATACGCTTCGCGAAACAC
>CAZLQA010000018.1:9457-13535 GCA_964561665.1 Candidatus Woesearchaeota archaeon | reverse complement strand
CCGCGCCCTTCGGGGCTCCTAGGTTCGAATCCTAGCGTCGGCGTTTTCAAACCGAAAATCATAAAAACCCTGAAATCCTTGCTATTTTGTCTAACCTCGGTTGGACACTCACCATTGTCATTTTTTCTTTCCAAAGCTTACAATATCAAAAAAAGATTTCTTTTCAAATTCTTTTATTTCCCCTTTTGGGATGGAAATGCTCACCTTCAAAAGCCCGAACATCGAAAGAAAAACCGTCCCCGCAAGAAGAGTCTCCCCGCTGTTCTTCTGGATTGAAAGAATAATTTTTTGAATCTTGCCGTTTACCTTCTGTTTTTCCATCTCGGCGAGAATTAGTTTTTCTATTTCCATAAATTCCACTTCCGTCTCCCTCGATATCTCCTCAAGAACCCTGTTGCCAGAGTTTTCAAGGCTTACAACTTTTATTTCCTCCTCAAGCTGAAAACTGAAAATATTCCCGTTATTCGGGTTGAAAAAGTCCAGATGAGTCTTGTTGTCGTTTTTTTCCTTGTCAATCACAAAAAAACCCGAGCAAAAATAAGCCTTTGGATTTTCCCTGATGAAATCCCCGAATTCATCCGAATCATTTAGCTTCTCAAGGTAAAACTGGAGGTTCATAATCATAAAAATAATGAGGTATTTATAAAAATAATGTTTATTGAATTATTATATTCTGCCTGTAATTTGTGCTTGTTTCACTCGCAATTTTCTTGATTATTAACATAAGACTGGATTTATCTGCGAATAAGGCTGGTTTTTGAATTAAAAACAAATCAATATGCGAACAAAACGAAGTGAAAGGGAATAATCATAACCTTTCCTCAATCTCTTTTTTAAGATGCTTTATGAAATCATCCGTTTTCATTGTTTCTATTTTTTTGTTTCCCTTTTTTCTTACAGCCAAAGTTCCTTCTTTTTCCTCTTTGTCGCCTATGACGATTATGTACGGAATTCTCATAATCTCCGCGTCCTTCACTTTTCCTTGCATTGTGGTATTTTGGAAGTCCGCGTCAATTCTCACATTTGGAATTCCTTCCTCAATTCGCTTTATTATTTTTTCCGAGTGATTCACGTTCCTGTCCGTGAAGGAAAGCACGCGAACCTGAACCGGCGCGAGCCATGCCGGAAGGCGGCCGTTTGTATGCTCAAGAAAAATTCCCATGAACCTTTCCAAACTCCCGTAAATAACCCTGTGAATCATAATCGGCCTTTTTCGCTTGTTGTCCCTGTCGGTGTATTCAAGCTCAAATCTTTCAGGCATTGAAAAGTCAAGCTGAACGGTTGAAAGCTGCCATGTCCTGCCTAAGGAATCCTTGATATGAAAATCTATTTTAGGCCCGTAAAAAGCCCCGTCTCCCTTGTTTATTTTGTACTTCATCTTTAATTCCTTAAGCACATCCTCAAGAATTTTCTCCGCCTGGTCCCACATCTTGTCCGTCCCTATCCTCTTTTCAGGCCTGGTGGACAGCTCGACATGGTCAAAATCGAGGCTGAACTTCCTGTAAAAAAAGTTTATCAGCTCAACGATTTTTTTTATCTCGTCTTTTGTCTGCTTTTCATCCGCGCAGAATAAATGCGCGTCATCCTGCGTGAACTGAATAAGCCTGAACAATCCCGAAAGAACTCCCGACAACTCCACGCGATGCACAAGCCCCATTTCCGCAACCCTCAACGGAAGGTCCTTGTAGCTTTTTGGGTTTGCCCTGTAAACAATCATGCCTCCGGGGCAATTCATCGGCTTAAGAAGGAAAGGCCTTTTCTCGTACTCCGATATGAAATTATTTTCCTTGTACTTGTCCCAGTGTCCGGAGATTTTCCAAAGCTTTGAATCCATCATCTGGGGCGTGAGAATCTCCTGATACCCCTGTTTTTTGTGGACATTTCTCCAAAAATCGGTAAGCTCGTTTTTTATTATCAGCCCGTTGTTGTGCCAGAAAACCATGCCCGGGGCAACCTCGCTGAAGCTGAACAATCCCATCTCTCTTCCAATTATTCTGTGGTCGTTTTTCTTTATCCTGGAAGTGTCCAGCTTTGTCTTTGAAATCTCTCTTAGAAGCTGTTTCGTGTCATAATCCTCCTCTTTTCCTTTTCCCTTGGATTCCTCGACTTTTATTTCCCTGCTTAATTCAGCAAGAGGGTGTCCTTTGACTTTCAGCTCAAATTCCTTGTAATATCCAAACGGCGCCTTTGAGACATTGAACCCCTTTACTTTCCCAAGGGCCTTTTCCGTTTCAACAAGAACTTTTTCCGCAATTTCTGGAAGGGCGAGATTGGACGACAAATGAGCATAAGGATAAACAACAATATTTTTTGCGCTCACCTGCGAAGCCACATCTTTCACATTTTCAACAATCTTCTTTACAACTTCAGGAACATTTGAATCGTTTTTCTCCACCGCCGTGAAAACAGCAAGCGCATCCCTTATTTCGGAAGGTTTTTTTTCCGCGTCTGAAAGCTCCCTTATGCTTTTAAGCGCCTTCTTCAAAGGCTTGAACTTAATATAATCAACATGCAAAAACAAAAGCTTCATGCCTATAAAAGAAAAAAGGGATTTATAAAATTAATCAAAAATCCTGTAAAAATTTATAAACCCTGAATTTTAGTGCAAATTTAATGGAAGAAATATCAAGAAGAAAATTCATAAGGGGATTGGGCATCTTTGCAGCGGCGCCTTCATTGGCAATTCCAAGAAGAGGTTATTCACAGGAGAGGAGATACGATTTGTATTCAAAATTTCCGGATGATTTCTTTCAAGAGTATGGGACAACAAGAGAAGACATGCTTGGCATAGTGAAAATGTCCACAAGAACAAGAATTCCAAAAGGCTCATTAAAAAATTTCAGCAGAAAAGTTGTTTCAGTAAAACCAAGCAGAATGCCTTATATCTTTGAAGGGCCTGTAAGTTTTTACACAACTGATGAATCCAACAAGCTGACTGCAACGGGCGCGCCATTTTCTGACGATTTGCCGACGATTGCGCTGAATCCAAGAACAAAAGCGGCAATTCCCGCGCTTGTGAGGATTATAAGCCTGGAAGAAAAAATGAACTACGGAAATTCCGCCATTGCGATTGCCAATGACAGGGGGCCTTACATGGAAACAGAAAGATGGGGTATGATTCCCCATAATGAAAGAATTGCGGATTTGTCAACTGAAACATTAAACCGCCTCGGGTTTTACAAGGAAAAAGGATTGTTCAGGGCAAGAGTGGAGATACTTGAAACATACGACATTGGTTAAAAATTCATAAACTTCACGATTTCTTTTTTTGCATATTCCCTTTTCTTGCGATGTTCTTTCAAAAATGCGTTTATCTTTTCAATCAGAATTTCCTTGAGTTCGGAGGTTAGCATTTTCCCCGAAGAGTAATTCTCGCGGATTTTTTTCAGTTTTTTATCGTCGGGCTCGAAGAAAAATCTAAGATACTGGAAGGAAACGTCCTTCTCCGGATTGCCTCCGCGCTTTCTGTGCTCCTCCACGGTGTTCTGCCCTCCCGAAAACGCGTATTTTTTTATCTTGTTCTCGACTTCCTTCGGGGAGTCCGTAAGAGTGATAAATGAGCTCTCATCGCTGGAAGACATTTTTCCCTCCCCCTTCAAGCTTGGAAGAAACAAATGGTAAGTTGAAGCTATGGGGGAAAAATTATAGTCCTTGTCCCGCCTTGCAATGCCTCTTGCAATTCTTATATGGGGGTCCTGGTCTATGCCAACGGGAATAAAAGTGGAAATTGATTTTCCCTCAAACTCGGGCAGTTGAGGATGATACATGTCCGCCGCCTGAAGCAATGAGGCATTCATCTTTCCCGGGGAAATCTCGCCGTAAACACCCTTGAATTCATTAAATGTGGCGTAACGGGAAAAGTTCGAGGCAAGTCTGTAATAGGCGCTTGATTTTTTTCTTTCCTTAGCCCTGTCCGACTGAAAATAAACGTCGCATTTTTTAATGTCCAGTCCCATCGCAACATAATTGGTTAAATATTCCTCAATCGCAATTTCTCTTAATTCCGCAAGACTTTTCTTTCTGGTATTATAAGCCTCCAAATCCGCGATGGCAATATACATCTTTGCCCCGAGTTTCT
>CAZLQA010000018.1:7412-9447 GCA_964561665.1 Candidatus Woesearchaeota archaeon | reverse complement strand
AAGGCATGAGCCCCGTCATCATGACGAACTCTTTCCTGTTTTTTATTGCTTCAATTATCCTTGAAAAATCCCTCTGGGCAAAAATTATTTTTCTTCTGAAAAGAACGTTGTCATTGAAAACCTTTGGCAAAGAAGGCATGGGACTTATTCCAAATTCCTTAATCAGCTTTTCATAATCAATGTTTCCCGAAACTTCCCACGGATTGACAACAAAATCTTCCTTTTTCCCCGCTCCTCTTTTCATACCTAACACAATCCAAAGACATTTTTAAATTTTGACAATTACCAGAAATTGCAAGAAAATTTATAAATAAGACTTGCGGGTAATAAATATGAAAAAAGAGTTATATTTTCTGATTTTTGCGGTGTTTTTTTTCTCATTGGTTAATACGGCTTCCGCGGAGATTATAATAAGCCAGCAGCCAAACGGGCTCTACAATCTTGGCGACAAGCTGACAATTCCCGTGACAGTGACTTCTTCCGAAGGCATATATGATTTTCTTCAGGTTTCTCTCATCTGCAACGGAAAAGAGCAAAAACTTCCAAAGGAGGAAATCAGCCTCGGCGCGGGAGAGGCTGCAAAAATTGAAAAATCCGTTTTGCTGATACAAAAGTTCACAGGAAACCTGACAGGAACATGCAAGGCAAAGGCATACCTTGAAGACAAGCCGGAATCCTATGCCCTCAGCAATGAATTCAAAATATCAAGCTCAATAAAAATAAATTTGGAAACGGCGCAAAAGGAATTCAACCCCGGAGAAAACACCATCATACAAGGAACTTCCGTCAAGGAAAACGGGGAGGACGTAAACGGATTTATTGAGGTGGGAATAGTGATTGAAAACGAATCAGACACAAAAATGTATTACGAAACAATCAACAACGGATTTTTCTCCCTGAATATTTCAATGCCCAAGGATTCAAGGGCAGGGCAGTATCTTGTGAAGTTAAACGTGTATGAAAAAGATCCGCTGAATCAAATTACAAACAGGGGCTTTGCAGATTATAACATACTGATAAACCAGATTCCAACAAGCCTTGAGATTGTCTTTGAAAGCCAGGAAGTCAATCCCGGAGAACCTGTCAAGGCAAAGGCAATTCTTCACGACCAGACAGGGGAAAAAATAGTTTCAACAGCAATACTTACAATAAAAAATTCAAAGGATAAAATTTTCGAGCAAAAGGAAATTGCAACAGATGAATTTCTTGAATTTCCGATAGCGCAAAGCGAGCCCCCTTCCCAATGGACGGTTGTGGTCGTGTCAAACAAAATAACGACAAAATCCGATTTTAGGATAGCGGAAAAAGAGGACGCGGATGTGGAGATAATAAACAAGACGGTTGTTGTTACAAACACCGGAAATGTGCCTTACAATGAAACTCTTCTTGTCAAAATAGGAAATTCAACTGTGAACATTGATGTTTATCTTGAAATGGGTGAAATAAAAAAGTACGCCTTAAGCGCGGTTGACGGGGAATACCAGATTGATGTTGTATCAAACGGGGAAAGCATAGCTTCAAAAAGAGTTCTTCTCACGGGAAACTCAATAGATGTCAAGGAGGACTCGGGCGCTTTCAAAGGATATTCTCTGGTATGGATATTCGTAATCCTTATACTTGGATTTATGGGCTTCTTAATATACAAAAACGGCGTCAAGAAAAGCTTTTTCGGATATGTCAGCTCGCTTGGAAAAAGCAAACCAAAATAAATAGTCCCTTTTGAAATAAAAAAGGAAGAAGTTTATTTTGAAAAAAGAGGAAGTTCCAAAACTTTGAGGAACAGGGCGGAACTGTCGCTGTCCATTCAGGGAGAGAAGCAGAATTCATGCGTAATATGCCTGAGAATAAAAAATGCCGATGTCCTGTCAAGAAAAGACGACAGCACAAAAAACACACTCAAGGAAATAAACAGGATAGTGGAAGAGAACAGGGGATTCATTTATGAAAATCAGAGCGTCTTTTTCTTCCTTTTCGTGCCTTAGATTTCAACCTCGAGTTCTCCTCCAATAACGAGGGGGTGTTTATATTGGCTTAT
>CAZLQA010000018.1:3520-7402 GCA_964561665.1 Candidatus Woesearchaeota archaeon | reverse complement strand
GAGCATAACAAGATGTTCAGGCAAAAACTTGAATTCGGAATCTCCGTTGATTATGGGGAAATTGTCTCAAAGAGGGACAATAACGTGATGCAATTCGCAAGCTTCGGGAACCTTATGAACATTTCAAAAAAAATAGCCACCCTTGCGCAGAATGAAGTTTACCTCTCCGATAAAATAGGAAAAAGGCTTCTTTCAGAAATGAAGGCGGAAAAAAGAAACATACAGGGAACGGAAGTTTACAAGGTCAAGGAGATGCGGGAAAGAAAAGATGAGAACAAAAAGTTCCTTAGCTCATTTGTCAAAAGGATGGAAACGGAGAATAAGAAATAGGAATTTGTTTTTGACAAATAGTATTCTTTTAAAGTGTATAATAAATTAAAAATTTTACTAAAAAACAACTTTTTGTATTAACAAATTGCATCAATAAGCGAACGAATGAAAAGTTATTCAGTGTTTCGCGAAGCGCCGATACTAAATCCGCAAGGATTTACCTTGATTTCTTGCGTAATCGCTTATTGGTAAAATCTTGGTTATTCAATGTCTGCCGAAGCGTATGCGTAATCGCTGAGTGAGTTGTTTTTTTAACAAGTCAATGAAAATAAGAGTGTTCTATCGCTCACAACTGATATAATCACCATCAAATTCTAAAAGATTATTAACAACAAAAAAATCATTTTAACTGGCTTTCTTCCTTTTCTTCGGGATTTTTTTGTCAATCTTCCCAAGGACAAAACTCCCGAAATTGAAGAACTTCAGAGCGATTCCAAAAACCGCAATGACAACTCCCAATGAAAACATTATCAGAAAAACAGTGTATGATTTTGAAAGAATTATCGGCACTGCCTGAAAGAATGAAAAATCAAAAAAGGAAAACAGCTTTTCAATTTTCATGAATGGCAACGAGGAAACAATTACTATCAATCCCGCAACAATCGGGAAATTCTCCTTTTTCTCCACCAAAAAGAACATTCCCAATGCCAAAAGAAGAGAAATGAAAACAAAATAGTAAAACTTGCTTTTCAAATAATCATTTGCCTGCTTTGAAAAAAGGAAAAAAGGCTCCTTTCCGTCAGAAACGCACTTTATAACCGAATCGCAGGAGTATTCCTTGTAATAAATTCCGTCAATTATGTCGCCTATCCCCTCATTTATTATTGCGTCCTCGCCCTTAAATGCAGTTTCGCATGGAATATCAACAGTATAGCCAGACTGGGAAAAAATAAAATCCGTGTTGTTCTCGCAGTAAAGGCTTATTCCCTCAGTGGCTTTTTTTATTTCATCCCTAGGAGTTTCCCCTCCAAAAGACTGGAGAATGCTTTCAAAATTTGATGAAACACTTTCCTTTAAAACATCATGAGACAGCGAGAGATTCAATGTAAGAAAAACATTTCCCGCCAAAAGGGAAAAGAACAGCAATGTTGATACAATCACCAGAAATCCTCCTCTTATAAAACCCATCAATGAAAAAATGAAACGGTGTTTATAAAACTAATTGACGATATCTTTTTCCTTTTTCTCCTTCCTGAGTTTTTACATATACCTCTTCAGGAAGTATTGCTTTTGCTCTTCCAGGAACTATGGAAATATTTTCTTCACTTCTCAAGCCACCTATTAAAACTTCATTGAATTCCATCAAAAAACCATAATAATCTCTTTTTTAATTGTTTATGAAACAGGAAAAATATATCTTGCAAAGTATATATTAGCGCATATAATAAAATTACATCCTCATCAGAACTTCAATTCTCTTTTCGATAGGCGGATGCGTGCTCGCAAGATTCCTGAATGGATTTGAAAAAAACAATGGAGCGACAGCCTTCGGAACTCTTTTTTCCGGCTGGTTTTCCTTTTGAATTTTCTTTAACGCACCGATTAACCCGTTTGGATATCTTGTAAACTTCACGGCAGAGGCGTCCGCATTATACTCTCTTTTTCTTGAAATCGCGAGCTGAACCAGTTGCACAGCAATCGGCGCAAGAATAGCCAATGCGATTCCCATCAGAATAAACACCATGTTCTTGCTATCGTTTCCCCCTTTGAACCACAGACTTCTCAGGAATATTTCCGAGATAATCGCAATCATTCCAACCATAACCGTTGCGAGAGTCATGTACCTTATGTCAAAATTCGCGACATGTCCGAGCTCATGGGCAAGAACACCCTCCAGCTCTTTTTTTTCAAGCTTTTCAAGCGCTCCCGTCGTGACGCAAATCACCGCATTCTTGGGATTTCTTCCGGAGGCAAAAGCGTTTATTTGCTTGGATTCCATAACATATAACTTCGGCATAGGTATTCCCGAGGCAATTGTCAGCCCTTCAACAATGTCATAAAACATCTTGTGCTCGGTTCTTGAAGCCTTTTTTGCATTTACGCTTGCAATTGCAATCTTGTCAGAGTTGTAATAGCTGATAAGAATATAGCTTAATGAAAAAACTATTGAAACAGCCATTACAATGAAAAAATATCCGGGATTAAATGCGAATGAAATCACATAACCGAAAAGAACGAACACAAAAAATATCGCCGCCAGCAAAAAGAAAGACTTCCATTTGTTTCTTGAAATCTGGTCTTCAAAAGAAATTCGTTCCATTAAAAAAAGAAAACAGGATGGTTTTTAAGATTTGGGATTTAATTGCTTAATCAATAAAATTTCCAAACAAATGGGAATCTAACCAAGTTAGCTCATTTTCTTTATAAGATTGATATTCCACAGAAATAACTATTAATATAAAACAGAATAATCCATAATATGCTCAAATCCCTATTTCTGTTTTTGCTAAATCAAAGAATGCGGGGATAAAAACTTGCAAAACTAAAATTCCAGCTAGAATTCCTTCAGTTGTTGATAAGATAAGTTTCATTCTACAAAATAATCACATCGTGCCATTAAAATCTTTTCTTATTATGTTTTACTATTTCCAAAAATCAATTCGCCCTTGAACTCGCTATTAACTTAATCATTTTGTCTTCGTTCAGAAGCTCACCTTTACAACTTTTCTTTCCGACTCTGCTATCTTCAGGTACTCCTTTTCCTTTCTGCCGTAAAGCCCCGCAAAGAAATTTCCGGGGAATTTCTGAACCGTGTTGTTATAGCTTAAAATGCTGTCGTTGTAGTATTGCCTTGAATACGCAACCCTGTCTTCCGTCGTGCTTAACTCTCTCTGCAATTCAAGAAAGTTCGTGTTTGCCTTCAAATCGGGATAATTCTCTGCTATTGCAAACAATCTCCCAAGCGCATTTTCAAGGATTCCGTTTGCTTTAACCTTGCTTACGACATCCTTTGCTCCAACCAAAGCCTTGCGGGCGTCGTTAACGGAGTTAATCGCAGTCTTTTCGTGCTTCGCATATCCTTTAACCGTTTCAATGAGGTTGGGAATCAAATCAGCCCTTCGCTTAAGTTGAACGTCAATCTGGCTCAGTGAATTATCAATCCTGTTGCCCAGTGTTATGAACCTGTTGAAGTAATAAAGAAACACAATTGCAACCAGCGCGATTATTCCTGATGAAATCCAAATCCATAACGACATCCAAGAAAAAGAAAAAAGGCGTTTATAAAATATTTGGTATGGTTCCAAGCGCCAAATAAAATCCCCATCGAACGCAGATGGTACGCATTCGTTCGTTTATTGGTAAAATCCTGGTATATTCTGTGTTTCGCGAAGCGTATGGCTAATCGCTTATTGGTATAGGTTATCAGTGCAAGAGCTGCAGGTGTTAATACTTAAAAATTTGTTCCCTGATTAACTGATGGATTTCCGTATAGAAACTGATTGTTAAACAAAATCTATAACTGCAAAACCTTTATTAAGTTTCTTGAATTTTATATTTTATGGCTGAAGAAGAGGCGATGATAAAATGGTTTCCTGAAATTGACAAGAATTC
>CAZLQA010000018.1:0-3510 GCA_964561665.1 Candidatus Woesearchaeota archaeon | reverse complement strand
AATTCCGTAAGTGTCGTTGGAGGAAAGGGAGCAAACCTCGGGGAAATTTATAATCTTGGAATTCCTGTGCCTCCTGGATTTGTCATAACGGCGCGGGCTTATTCACACTTCATAAAGGAAAACAATCTCGACGAAAAAATTTCTAATCTTTTAAAAGAAATAAAATATGAGGACACCGCACAGCTTGATAAAATTGCGGAAGAGATAAGGAACCTTATTACAAACGGAAAAATTCCAAAAGATTTAACGGAAGAAATACTGGAGTCCTATGAAAACCTCGGGGCGAAGCCCAGCAGGGAGGGCGGTTCCGTGGAGGATATTCTTGGGGAAAATGAGGAAATTCCCGTTGCCGTAAGATCATCCTCGACTGCGGAGGATTTGGCAGAAGCAAGCTTTGCAGGACAGCAGGATAGCTTTGTGGATGTAAAAGGAAAGGAAAATCTGCTCAATGCCGTGAGGAAATGCTTCGCATCGCTTTTCACCTCAAGGGCGATTTATTACAGGAACAAAAAGGGATTCTCAAACAAAAAGACAAGGCTTGCGGTAATTATCCAAAAAATGATTAACTCTGAGAAGTCGGGGGTTGTTTTCTCAAAAGACCCCACATACCAAAATGAAAATGTAATCATAGAGGCGGTGTTCGGGCTTGGGGAAGGAATTGTCTCGGGGCAGATAACTCCCGACAAGTATATCATCTCAAGGGATATGGAAATTCTAAGCAAAAAAATAAACAAGAAAAAAATTGCAATCGGCTCGAGAAACGGGGAGAAAATAAAGGTAAACCTGAAGGAAGAAGTTTCAAATTCAAGCGTTTTGAAGGATTATGAGATAAAAAATCTTGCCGAAATTGCATTGAATCTTGAAAAACACTATAAAATGCCGCAGGATATCGAATTCGCAATTGCCTCGGGAGAAATTTCAATAGTGCAGACAAGGGCAATAACCACCGTCAAAAAGGCAATCAGCGAATCTGAAAAAAAGGAGCTCAAGGGAGAAATCATCCTGAATGGAATTGCGGCTTCTCCGGGAATCGCATCCGGAAAAATAAGAATAGTAAAAAAGTCCGAGGATTTGGAAAAGGTAAAGCAGGGAGATGTTCTTGTCACAAAAATGACAAATCCGGACATGGTTGTGACAATGCAAAGAGCCTCGGCAATAGTCACCGACGAGGGTGGGATGACAAGCCACGCCGCGATAGTGTCAAGGGAGATGGGCATACCCAGCGTCGTGGGAACGGAGGAAGCAACAACAAAATTAAAGGAAAACGAGATTATAACAGTTGATGGCTATACTGGAAAAGTTTACAAGGGAAAAATTTCGGGTGAGGTAAAGGAAAAAATTCAGCCAGTAACCGCGAAAACCAGAACCATAATAAAAGTTATAATAGACCTTCCCAGCTTTGCCGACAGGGCATCCAAAACGGGACTGAAAGAAGTCGGCCTTCTCAGGCTCGAAGGAATAATCGCGGAATCTGGAAAGCACCCGAATTATTTTTTGAAGCAGAAAAAAATAAAGGATTATGAGGAGCTGATTTTCAGGGGTGTTGAAAAAATCGCAGGGTATTTTGACAGCCTTTGGGTAAGATCATCCGACATAAGAAGCGACGAGTTCAGGGAGTTGGAAAGCTCTCCCGAAAACAAGGAAGCAAACCCTATGCTGGGCATGCATGGAATAAGGTACAGCCTCAAACATCCTGAAATTTTCAAGGCGGAGCTTAATGCGCTGAAAAGAGTCTCTGAAAAAGGAAAGAAAATAGGGCTTCTTTTCCCCCAGGTAATTTCTGTTGAGGATGTAAAATCCGTCAAAAAGATACTAAGCGAAATAAAATTCCCGGAAGGAAAAATTGGAGTAATGGTAGAAACTCCCGCATCAGTTCAAATAATCAGAAATTTGTGCGAAGAAGGAATTGACTTTATTTCTTTCGGAACAAACGACCTTACGCAATACACGCTTGCAATTGACCGCGGAAATGAGCAAGTCCAGGAGATTTACAATGAAATGAATCCCGCCGTGCTTAACCAATTGGAATACGTGATAAGAACATGCAAAAAATACAATGTCAAAACAAGCATCTGCGGGCAGGCGGGAAGCAAGAAACCGATGGTTAAGTTTCTTGTCGAAAAAGGAATAGACAGCATATCCGTCAACCCTGACGCGGCGAAGGAAATTTCCGACTATGTCCAAAGCATTGAAAGAAGCGTTTCCGGACATTCTTCAAATTCAAATAATCAGAAAAGAAAATTTAATAAATGAAAAAAACATCCACATATATGCCCAAAAAAGAGACGACTAAAAATCCCTCAGATAAATCACCATCACCAAAAAAAATTCCCTCTTACAAAAAGGCTTCTTCAAGAGATTCAGACTCCACCGAAAAAATTCTCGTGGACAATTTTGTTGCGTTGCAGAGAGTTCTGACAAACCTTTCCATAAAGTTTGACAACCTCTCCACTCAGATTTCAAAGCTTCTTGAGATTTTTGAGATTTCTGCAAAAACCCTTGCTGAAAGAGCTCCGACAATGAAGGAAGGCGGGAACAGCAGGGAAATTTCAGAGAAAATTGACAACCTTCTGGAACAGAATAAGGTAATCGCCCGCGGCCTGACTCTTTTGCATGAGACAAATCCCATTCCCCAGAGAATGGCGCCCCAGCAGCAAGGGAGAAACCCCAGCTCTCAAATGCCCATGGGCAAAAATTCACAGGCAGGGAGAATTGACGAGTACCAAAAATCAACGCCCCCAAGACAGGAAAATGAGGCAGGATAATCTAAGCATTTCTCAAAAAAGATTTATACTTCTTGAATTTGCAAGGGAACTTATAAAACATTCCGTGCAGGGAGAAATCTCCGAGCTGAGAAATATTCTGGATGAAAGGCATAAAATAGAGAGATTAAAGCCCGAAAAAATAAAAAAAGCAACGCAGGACCTTGAAAAAAGCATTATGTCATTAAGAGGAATCCCTTCGGGAAACTTAACGGAAGGAATCGGGGGTTCAATAAAAATGAGAATTGAAAAACATCCTAGAAAAATTCAGGCAGGGAAAAGTTTTCAGCCGATGATAATTCCAAAGGAGATGCTCCCCCCGAGATTTCAGTACCTCAAGCCGACGCCCACAAAAATCGAGATAGATTTGGGAAAGCTTAATCCCCTGATAAACGACCCTCTTGTGAGGGATATTGAATGCCCTGGAGCAAACCAAAAGATAATTGTTGACGGCATGATGGGAAGAAAAAAAACCGGCATCGCTTTGACAAGGGACGAAATAGAGGAAATAATAGAAAAATTCTCCGAAAACGCGAAGATTCCCGTCCAGGAAGGCTTTTTCAAGGTTGTTGTCGGAAAGCTGATTCTCTCTGCAATAGTCTCTTACCTTATCACCTCAAAATTCACGATAAGAAAAATGGTTTACAACCCCGGATTCAAGTGACTACCTGCTTCTTCCGTTAATCCTGACATGGGCTCTTTCTCCGGTTTCTTTTCTAAATAATCTTGCATATCTTCTCGCATTAAT
>CAZLQA010000017.1:2725-13889 GCA_964561665.1 Candidatus Woesearchaeota archaeon | reverse complement strand
AATAACGGGATACTACATATAAAATTAAAGTTTCTTTCTTAATTCTGCAAATGGTTTCAAAACATCAGGATGTAGAGTTCCTTCTAATCCTTTTATTGCTTTATCAACAGCTTGTAAATCAGCCATTGTATAAGCTTTAATGTTTGAAGCCCCCTTGCCCGGCGCACTTAGCGCCTCCGGCGCTATCCCGACAAGACGACCATCGTCATCGCCAAGGTCGTACCCGCCATCGGCATCCGACCTAGCCTCGAGCCTGCTGACACACCATGCCCTCATTTTAGGCTGGTCACCAGCTGAATCTGGGAAAACTCCCATTGCTCTAACATCTTCAAGAGGTGTTCCTTTAGCAAATCTTGCTTGGTATTCACCAAAAATATGATCTGTATAATCGTTCAATAAACCTTGATCTCTTGCCAAAACCTTCCAGACAGGATGAGCCTTAACATCTTCTCTTAACATCCCTTCATTTACTTTTCCAAGATTCCATTTCTTGAATTCTTCTCCTTCAAGTGCATTGTAAACATCTTCAGTCAAAAGTAATGCTCCGCCAACTCTTTGTGTGTCAGGAGTCCTTTGTGTGTCAGGAGTCATTTCTCTTAATGTTTGAGAATCAAGAACAACTTTAACTCTTCCATCAGGATGAGAAGCAACACCGTCACCAGTGTCAAAATAATTATCCATATAAAAATTTCTAACATCAAGTCTTCTCTGCATCAATTGAGTAACATTCATAGGAACTCTGCCGTCGGCTATTAGCCTCGGCATCTGCTCTATATTTCTGCCGTAAAACTCTTCGAATATTTCTCGCTGATTTAATCTTAAACTTATGTTTTTATGTAAAATATCTAGTATTTAAACTTTTCTATTCTGTAGTAACTATATAGAAATAACAATTTCAGTCTAACCCATAACTTTCTTCAGAAATTCCGTATTTTTTCTTGAGTTCGTTGTAAGTTTTTTCATCAACAATGCTTAATTTTCCGTTTTCCTCTATCTTTTCCCTGAGTTTCATCATTGCCTTTGCATCTTTGTAATCTTCCAAACCAGAAGAAAGTGAAATGCCGTCTGAGATTTTCATGATTTCCGGCTTTGATTTTATTTTCACACCGTTGGAGTAAGACAAGGTGCTGTCCGAGATTATGGCGTTTCCTGAGGTTTCAACGAAGCAATATCCCGAATCCTGCCAGCTTTCCGAAAGAGGGCATTTTATACCGACAGACTCATGGTTCTCCTGCAAATTGTAAAATATCACGACATCAAAGCTAAGTTCTTTAAGCAAAAATGCAAGCAGCTCCGATTTCTCTCCGCATATTCCCTCAAGTTCATAAAGGACTTCATAAGGATATCTTGAATACGCCACTGAACTGCTTCCCGTAAGCTTCAGCGTCCCGTCTGAAAAGCCGTAAGGAATGCTTTGCACCATGCTTACCGCAATTTTTGCCTGCTCGTCTTTATCAGAAGTGGTGTTTTGTATTTTCAAAACCAGCGACAGCAAAAATCCCTTCTGGGTTTTTTCATTCACCGCCTTTATCTTGAAATCCGTTCTGGATACATTTTGCCCCGAAACATAATCTATGCTTCTCGGAATTTTAGAAATATATTCTTCCAGGTCCTGATAAACCACAAAATCAATGCTTTTTTTCTCCCCATAAAGAGTATAGTCAAGGGTTATATTTTTTGGATTTGACTGGTAGGCTGAAATGCAGGAGTCGATTTTCCGTGTGAACCCTTCAGGACATCCGCATGCAGACGCTTTCTCCGTCAAAACCCCCTCAGAGCAGTAATAAGGTTTTATCTTTGCGCATTCCCCGAAAGATGTTCCGTCATTGCATTCTCCTAGACTATTTTCAAGAAATTTCGGGGCAAAGTTAAATGCCAAAAGCAAAATCGCAGCAAAAAGAAAGAGGAAAAATATGCCGCTCCAAAACCCCAGAATAACGCCTCTTTTTTTTAAGTCCATTTTGCGTATTATTCAAGATAAATTCCCGGCTTTCCCGGTTTTACTTTTCTTGATTTTTCCTCCGGATCATATTTGTTCTTGTCGCTGACGGAAAATATTTTTGTTTTCAGGCTCGTCCTCTTTTCTATGAGGTTTAAATTTTCATTATATGCCTTTAGCTCGTTAGGCAGCGTGTAAATATACAATTTGCTTGTTTTCTTTCCTTTTGTTTTTATGATATTAACCACATTTAACACATCATCCAAAAGTTTTTCAATCGCCTGTTCAGCCTCCTCAATCTTCGGGTCAATCTTTTTTTCATCGGCTTTTGGCCATTTTTCCGCGCTTATGAAATTTTTATTGCCGAATTTTTCCCAAATCTCTTCCGCAAGGTAAGGGCAAAAAACAGAAAGCATTTTCAAAGCGCCTTCAATGTCTTTTCTTGAAACAAAATCTTCCTCGCACATAAAATCAAGAAGTTTTCTAAGGCGGATTATTGCAAGATTGTAATTAAATCCTTCAATGTCTTTTGTAACGTCTTTTATTGCCTTGTTAACCTTGCTTTCCGTCCTCCTGCCTGATTTCCCTAAATTTACTTTCTCTGGAAAAGTTGCAACCTTCTTCACAAACCTTGACATGCTTTCTATTCCTTCGTCGCTCCACGTAATGTCCTTGTCCGGGGAGGCTATGCTCATTAAAAAAATCCTCAGGGTGTCCGCTCCGAATTTCCCTATAGCCACCGACGGATCAACGCCGTTTCCCCTTGACTTTGACATAACAAAGCCGTCTTTCCCGTGAACCATACCCTGATTGAACAACCTCAAAAAAGGCTCGCCGATTTTCAGCATTTTGATGTCTCTTAGAAACTTTGTGAAAAATCTCGCGTAAATAAGATGCATGCATGCATGTTCCGCCCCGCCTGTATAAAAATCAACAGGCATCCAGTACATTGCCTTTTTGCCGTTGAAAATTTCTTTCTTGTTCATTGAATCAGTAAATCTCAGGTAGTACCAACTGCTGTCAAAAAAAGTGTCCATAGTATCGGTTTCCCTTCTTGCTTTTCCATTGCATTTTGGGCATTTTGTTTCAACAAAATTCCTGCTTGTCAAAAGAGGATTTCCTTTTCCAAATTTTACCTTCTCGGGAAGCTTTACAGGAAGATCTTTTTCCTTTACTGGCTGAATGCCACAATTTTCGCAGTAAATTATTGGGATGGGGGTTCCCCAGTATCTTTGCCTTGCAACCAGCCAGTCTCTTAATTTATATTGAGTGACGAATCTGCCGAGGTTTTTTCTTTCAAGAGCCTTTACAATATGAATTATTGCCTCATCTGAAAACAAGCCGTCAAAATCTTTTGAGTTAATCAGTATTCCATAATCAGCATACGCTTCATCAATGACTGCCTTTGTCTCTTCCATCTTAGGCTTTACGACAAATCTTACAGGCAAATCATATTTTTGCGCGAATTCAAAATCCCTCTGGTCATGCGCAGGCACTGCCATCACAACTCCTGAGCCGTATTCTGCAACGACAAAATTCCCAACCCACACCTGTATTTTCTCTCCCGTAAGGGGATGTTTTGCGTAGCTTCCGGTGAAAACGCCCTCCTTGTCAAGTTTGTCAATATCTTCCTGTTTTGTTGATTTTATTTTTTTCAGGAATTTTTGCACTTCTTTCTTTTTGTTTTCTGCCACAATTTCCATGAGTTTAGGATGCCGCGCGGAAACCACAAGAAAAGTAACTCCAAAAAGCGTGTCGGCGCGCGTTGTGAACACGGGAAATTTTTTACCTTTAACCTCAAAATCAATTTCCGCCCCTTCAGATTTTCCAATCCAGTTTCTCTGCATTATTTTTATCCTTTCGGGCCAGTCAAGGCTTTCAATCTTTTCAAGAAGCTCTTCCGCGTATGCCGTTGTCTTCAAAAACCACTGCTCAAGGTATTTTATCTCGACTTCCGTGTCTGCATGGCGCCAGCACTTTCCGTTATGAACCTGCTCGTTCGCGAGGACAGTCCTGCACAAGGGGCAGTAATTAACCGGCGCTTCTTTCCTGTAAGCCAGTCCTTTCTCCAGCATTTTCAAAAAAATCCACTGGTTCCATTTGTAGTAATTCTCATCGTGGCTCCACAATACCCTAGTCCAGTCATAGCTCAATCCGAGCTCTTTTTCCTGCTTTATGAAATTTTTTATTGCGCTGTCTGTAAATTTTCTCGGATGCACTTTTGATTTTATCGCGGCATTTTCCGCAGGCAATCCAAACGAGTCAAATCCGGCAGGATGAAGCACGTTAAATCCATTCATTCTTTTGTATCTTGTATAAACATCGCCTATTGTGTAGTTAAAAGCGTGTCCCATGTGCAATCCTCCGCTTGAGGGATAGGGATACATTTCCAAAACATAAAATTTTTTCCCTTTTCCTTTTTCATTGACACAAAAAATTTTTTTCTTTTCCCACCTTTCCCGCCATTTCGCTTCTATCTTTTTGAAATCATAGGACATAACTGGCTTAAGGAAGGCAGATTTATATTAATTTCGTTCGCATCGATTCAAACAAGCGCGGCAGGTAAAATGCAAATTCATTTCAGAGTCAAAATTTAAATATCATTCTCCCTTAAATAAAGGATGCAAAAAATTGCGGCACATATGCTTGGGGAAGTTGTCTCAAGCAACACGCCCGAGGCGCATCATTTCAGCAAGAAAAATAATTTTGGGGAAATCAAAAACGGAAAGATAATCTATTCCGCCTCGGAAGTTTTGTTTCTTGCGGAAGAGAAAAAAATGGAAGTTCTTTCAAGAAATGGAAAAATCCCCCTCGAAGAGCTTATGAAGAAATTCCGGAGATTTGACAAAAGATTGCAGGTAAAATATCCTGTATTCCGGGACTTGAGAAAAAAAGGATATGTTGTAAAAACGGCGCTGAAATTCGGCGCCGATTTCAGGGTTTACGACAAAGGCAAAAAACCGGGATGGGAACACGCAAAATGGATTGTCTTTGCGGATTACGAGTCAAAAAGGCTCACATGGCATGAGTTCAGCGCCAAGAACCGGGTGGCGCACAGCACGAAAAAAAATCTTCTTCTGGCGATTGTTGACGATGAAGAGGACATAACCTATTATGAAATTAAATGGATAAAACCATAGCTAAAATTTTATAACCTTTGCATTTTTTAGTCAGTTATGCCCGCACAGGACACTTCCAGGATAAAGGAGAAAATAGCTTCTATTATAAGGCAAAGGGGCCCATGCCTTCCAGTGACAATTGCAAAGGATGCGGGCGTCAACAGCCTGTTCGCTTCGGCTTTTCTTTCAGAGCTGCTGGGAGAAAAAAGAATTCGTATGACGGACATGAAAGTGGGAAGTTCCCCCGTTTATTTCATACAAGGACAGGAGCCTCTGCTTGAAAATTTCTCAAAATTTCTAAAAAGCAAGGAAAAAGAGGCATTCGGCATTCTGAAGGAAAGGAAAATTCTAAAGGATTCCGAACAGGAGCCGGCAATAAGGGTTGCATTAAGGGCGATAAAGGATTTTGCAATACCATTCAAAAACGACAATGACGCTTATTGGAAGTATTTCATTGTTTCAAATGAAGAAGTCGGCAAAATGTTCGAGTCTCTTCCCAAAGTTAAAGCAATTGAAGAAAAAGCCAAGAAACCGGAAGCGGAGGAAGAAGTTAAGAAAGAAGCTGTCAAAGAAGTTCAAACAAAAATAATTGAAAAAACTATCGCAAAAAAATCCTTTCAAAAAAAGAAAGTTGTTCTAAAAAAACCGCAGAAAAACGACAGGTTTCTTGAAAAAATAAGGGAATTCCTTTCAAAGTCATCCGTTGAAATAATGGGCATAGAAAGCATCGGAAAAAACGAGGTTGTTTTAAAGACAAGAAAAAACAATTTAGAAATCCTTCTTGTTGCATACAACAAAAGCAGAATAGATGAAAAAGATATTGTAAAAGCCTCAAAAAAAGCCTCCGAGTTTGGCATGAAATATTCAATAGTTTCGCTTGGAAAACTGCCAAAGAAAATTTTGGACCTGCTTGAGTCGCTTAAAAACATGGCAAGCATAGAAAACATCGAATAAAAACCAAAATCCTTAAATAGTAATCTCTAATTACCTAATTATGGGAAAAATAAAGTCAAAACCGATAAGAAGAACCGTGAATATCCTTCTGAAAAAGGATTTTAAATTCAGCGAAGATTTTACAAGGAACAAGAAGCTTCTTGAACACACGCTTTCAAGCAAAAAAGTAAGGAATCAAACAGCGGGGCTTTTAGTTAGAAAAAAGAGACAGGAGAAGGAATCGCAGGAAAAATTACTGGTTTCAGCATAAAATGACGGATGAAAAAGAGGATAATGTGGTTTTGATAGGAACAAAGCCTTTTATGAATTATGTTACAAGCGTGGTGATGCAGTTCACAACAAAAGAAAGAAACGAGGTTGTGGTAAAGGCAAGGGGAAAATCCATAAACCGGGCTGTTGATGTTGTGGAAATTGTGAGGAAGAAATTTCTAAAAGACAAAAACATCGGCTTGAAGGAGATAAAAATCAACAGCGAAGAGCTCGAAAACAGGGAAGGGAAGAAAATCAACGTGTCAACAATCGAAATAACTATGGAAAAAAAATAATCTCCGATTCAGAATTATTTTTTCCTGTTTTTCAGCAATTTTTTGATGTCTTCAACGTCTCTTGAGATTTTTTCTATCGTTTTCTGTAATTTTCTGTCAAAAAAAGCCCTTACAAAAAGAAAAACAATATACAAAATGGTCAAAACCCCAAGAGCCTGAATTATGTAGATTAAGATGCTTATACTTCCGATAAACGCTTCAGGGATGCTTGAAGCCAGGGTTTCCAAAGCCATTTTGCCAAAACTTTTAAACCAATGCCGTTTAATAATTTTGTCTCTGCATCGGCTTTATTTAGAATGTTCTTATTCTTATTGACTTGTTAAACAAGAGGCTCACTGCGTTCGCTTATTGGTAAAATCTTGGTGTATTCAGCGTTTCGCGAAGCGCCGATGCTAAATCCGCAAGGATTTACCTTGATTTCTTGCGTAATCGCTTATTGGTAATAATGTTAGCACAAAACCAGTTATTTTTTAGTTAACTTTTCATCAATTGTGAGCCGAGCATTTGCACGAGGCAATTTTAATTGATAATTAGTGTGGGTGCGAGCAGGGCGAACCAATTTTACATACTGGTTGCTTATTTAACAAATCCATCTACATCCCGCTTTTATTCATTTAAACTGATTTGTTCGCTACTTTTTTAAACATATTTTTTCTATGACTTGAGTCTCTGTAGCTCAGAGTTTAGAGCGCCGCTCTCATGATGTTGTTTGTTGCATGGGAAAGGCGGAGGTCGGGAGTTAAAATCTCCCCAGAGACATAATCCTTGATTAGAACTTTTAGAAAATTTATTTATCCACAGACATCTCATCACGCAAGATAAGTCCCATGCAAGCCATCGTCACTTTTTCTTGGGAATATGTGAAAATGCACGTGCTCTACAAACTGTCCCGCGGCAGAAAAATTGTTATTTATAACGTTAAATCCTTCCGCCTTCACCTCTTTCATAATTTTCAATGCAGTCTAAAAACTCAGTTCCCAAACTTGAAGGCAAGTCCAGGGTAGTTTTGAAATGTTTTTTGGAAATCACAAGAGCATGCCCTTTTACATCCTGATTAATATCGTAAAAGGAAATAAAATTGCCATTCTCATATACAATATTTTTCTTTTCTCCTTTTACTATCCTGCAAAAAACGCATTCTTTCATAAATTCAATAAAAAATGGAAGTTTAAAAATATGCCTGCAAATTACTTGATTAATTTTCCCGCCTTTTCAAAAAGAATTTCATTTTCAATAAGTTTTTTCAATGTTTCCTTCAAATCGGAAATCTTCACTCTTATTTGTCTTGTGTCATCCCTGTTTCTTATAGTCACATCATCATTTTTAAGGGAATCCCCATCTATGGTTATGCAAAACGGCGTTCCTATCTCGTCATTTCTTGCATATCTTCTTCCCACGCTCCCCGAGGAATCATAGGTAACATTAATCTCTTTTTTCAAATCTTCAAAAACTTTTCTTGCGATTTTTTCAAACTCCGGCTTTTTAACAATGGGGAAAATCGCGGCTTTTACAGGAGAGAGTTTTGCCGGCAGTTTTAGTATGGTCTCGCCTTTTTTGTTTTTGGAATACGCCTTGGTAATCAGGGCAAGAAAAATCCTTTCTATTCCAAAACTCGGCTCAATAACTTTTGGAAGAATTTTTGAGTTTGTTTTCTCGTCAAAAATCTCCAGGCTCTGGCTGCTCGCCTTCTGATGCTGGGTCAAGTCATACTGCCCCCTGTCCGCATTTCCTGCGATTTCCATGCTTCCAAAACCATATTCATAATCTATGTCAAATGTTGCAGATGAGTAATGGCTCAATTCAGACTTCGTGTGCTCCCTTATTTTTATTTCACTCAAGCCTATTGAATTAAACCACATAATCTGCTCCGCAAGCCAGTATGCATGCCACTCACCAATTCTTTTCTCTTTCAGCATTTTTCCAATGGTTGTTTTTTTGGATTTTTCCCCTTTCTCCTGCGCCTCCGCGCTCAGGAATTTCAGCTTTAAGTTTAAATGCTCTTTTGAAAGCAAGTCGCATTCTTTCTCCTCTGGATTGAGAAAAAATTCCAGTTCCCCTATATGAAACTCCCTGCTTCTGAACAAAAAATCCCTCGGAGCAATTTCGTTTCTGAAGCATCTTCCAATCTGCGCAATTCCAAAAGGCAGCTGCATTCTCGAAGTCTGCTGAACAATCTTGAAATTCATGAACATTGCCTGCGCCGTTTCTCCGCGAAGATATGCCTCAACGGGATTTATCGCGCCAACGCTGGTTTTGAACACCAGATTAAATTCCCCAAGATTTTCATAATCCCCTCCACAATTGTCGCATTTTGCCTTTCCAACTTCCGACTTGTCAATCTTCGTCGATTTTTTGCATTTCTTGCACACGACGGCAACATCGGAAAAACTTTCCAAATGCCCTGAAGTTTTCCATGTTTTTGGATGCGCAATGACTGATGCTTCAATTCCTACAATATTCTCCTTTTCTTGGACAAAATATTTCCACCACTCCTTTTTTATGTTGTTCAGCAATTCAACTCCCAAGGGCCCGAAGTCCCAAAATCCTGCAAATCCACCATAAATATCGGAGCTTCTAAAAATAAACCCCTTTGCCTTGCAGAAATTTGCAAGCTCTTCTATGCTTATTTTTTCATCATTGCTTTTTTCCTTGTTCAAAATCTCTTTCATTTTATTTTCAGCCCCTGCTTTTTCTTTTCCAAGATACGCGATTGTTTTTGATTTGACTTTTCCCCCTTCTCTTATCCTCTCAACAAGATAATAATATTCCTTTCCCGAAATTTTTTTCTTGACAATAAATGCCATTTTATTTTACAAACTCAACATTTTCTAGATTTTGGAATTCTTTGTCTCCTGTTAAAAACCTTATTCCGAGTTTTTTTGCCATTATATAACCCACACAATCTGCAACAGAAACCTTTCTGTCTTTCCATTTTATTCTAAATTGCATAGCTTCTTTTATCCATTCGGGATTTATATTTGAAATGTCTCTTGAGTATTTATTCAATATATCATCAGCATTAATCATCTTGTCTCTGAATAAATTATAACACAGTTCGGCAAAAATGAAATTATTGATTATTACCCCTGAATTTAAATAAGGGCTATAACTCTTATTTCCACTAATTATTTCCATAATGGCGTAAGTATCAAATATGTAAAATTCATTCATTGTATAATTCTTTGTCCGTTTCTTTCATTAATCTCTTAATTGACCTGCTAAATTTATGCATTCCAAAAGTTTCTTTTAGGACATTTCCATTCTCTTTCTTTAGCAAGACAGTTATGTCATCGCCTTCCGCGACTTTCTCTTTTTCAATGGACTTTAAAGGAACGACTATTCCGAATGAATTTCCCCATTTTCTTAATTTTGTCTTGATTTCAATCATGTATAAACTGTATAAACATTTTATTTAAATTTTTCTATTAACAAATATAGGCACTACAAGATATTTAAATATTTTCACTTGTTTTTTAATACGTATATAATAAGTATTTTTGTTTTAGTACATACTTTTATAAGTATAAATACATATATGATAAGTAATGAGAAAGACCCCCATAGCAAGAAGCACCATAAAATATCTGGAAGAACAGATTAAAACCGCTGAATCTAAGAAAAAAGAAATTCTAAATTTTCTTAACAGTCTAAAAGAAAAGCATGACTCTGGAAAAATATCCTATTCTGAATATGTTGAAAATATTTATCTCAAGAGAGAAGGGCTTGATTTAAAAGAATGGATTGTTCATCTTGACGTTCACATAAGGAAATGCAGAAAGGAAATTAAAAAAAGAAAGAGAGAGATTACAGGCATCAGGGCAACAAATATCCTTCTTTTTTCTTTTGTGTTGATTTTTATTCTTGGCTCTTCTTTTTACATCCAGCCTAAATTCATTGGTTTTGTTGTACAGGAACAGCCACAGGAATTTTTTGACTTGCTTAACATGGAATTTAATGGTTCGCAAACTTACTTATGGGCTCCGCAAAATTCAGGCAAATTGGAATCAATGAAAATCTCGGGGAGCATCTATGGAGATGGTGAAGTTAAAGTATATCTTGGAGATTTGCTCGTTTTTGACAGTTCATATTTAGAAAAAAGTGAAAACAATCCGGGAATAACAGGAGGGGTGATTACGGGATTTGTAACTCTTGGAGATAATTCTGCCACAAATGAAACAGGAGAGCAAATCAACAACACACTTAATAATTCTGAAGAAATAACGTCTTTAGAGGAAAATAAAACATTCTCAAACGAAACAGCATCAGCCGAAATCAACAATTCATCTTCAGAAGAAATAAATTTTACAGAGGTTCCTGAAAATGAGGGAGTGGGTCTTTCTCAGCAGGAACCTCTGTCTTCTGAGGAAAATGTCTCAAAACAGGCAAGAGAATTCTCAAATATTTGCGAAGAAACATGCGACTTAAGCTCCTTTAATCTAAGCCGTAAAAGCTATGAAATAAAAGTTGAAACAAGCAACGGAGCAGAAGAAGGAAAAGCAATATGCTATTTCAGCCCGACTGGAGAAGAAGGAAGTTATGTAGCAATGTTTGAAAGCTCAAGTCATATGCACAAACAAACACTTACTTTAACAGCAGGAGATTATAGC
>CAZLQA010000017.1:0-2715 GCA_964561665.1 Candidatus Woesearchaeota archaeon | reverse complement strand
CAAATCTGAAAATTGACAGGATAGTTTACACATTCTCTCAAGCAGAAGAAATTGCAAACATCACGGAAGAAAACCTGACAAGCATGTCTCAGGCAAATATTATTGCAGAAGAAACGGTTCAGCAACAAGCTGTTCTTGGACAGCCCGTAAAATGGACAAAAACAGTAAAGCTTGACAAAGAGGGAATTGTAAAAGTGAAAATTCCGGACGAAGCAAAGAACATAAATGTAAGCAAGGTTGAGAACAATGAAAAAACCTATGCGGGATTAATAACAGGAAATGTTATCAGTGAGGATTCCGGATTCTTTTCGGGGCTAAGTCCAATAACAGGCAATGTGATTAAGGCAACAAAAAAACCAAAAGAGCTTGAACTTGAAATAAGCGAAAACGCCACTGAATACGAAATTGAATATGAAACGCCCGCCCCTTATGCTATAGAAACAGAAAAGCCAAAGGGCAAAGAGGTAAAAATCATAGGTTCCAAGAACATTCATTATGAAAATGTTCTTGCCTTTACAAATCTCTCGGAAAACTTGCAAATAAAAAATCCTTCGTCTGTAAAAATTAAATGGGTTGAAAATAACACTTTCATAATCCCCGAAACAATTGTAGACAAAGACAGCAACGGAATTTATGATTATGTAGAATGGCTTGCCCCTTCTTTGTCAAACCAGACTTTTGAAATAATTGTAATAACAAAAGCAGAGCATCTTGATTCAAACAGGGAATTCATCAGCGATATTTATGATTATGTAAATGAAACAGACAATGTAACTTATACAATTCCTGAAAATGAATATGCAAGAGCTTATTTTATAACAAATTTGACAAGTGAGAATGTAATTGATGTTATTGTTTACAACAGCAACGGAGCAACAATAGAAGTTTATGAAAAAGATTCAAATGTAATGGTTGGAAAAATTGATATAACTGAAGACGGATTTTATGCAACAAAATTAAATCATACAGGAAGCCAAGATATTTTTGATTTAAAATCAATCAACGGAAATGTTGAATATGATTACATTCACGACGCATGGACTCTTGTTGCTTGTAATTTAGTGGCGCCTACAGTAGACCCAAATATAGATACCGGAAATCAATTTACTTTAAGTTGTGCAACACGAACAGATGGTTCTCAATCAGGGTATACTAGCACTGTTGTAACTGCCCGATATTGCACTTCAGGGCCTGGATGCACTCCTGATACGACTATTCCTTCTTCAAACGGGTTGTCAACAGCAACGGCAAATCCTCAAACTTGCTCAGGAAGCCAATGTAAAAATGTATTAACACAATTTGACTTCACAATAAATGCAAACACTGCAGGAAGTTATACTGTTGACTGCAGGTGTGTAGGAAACGGCAATTTGAACACTGCAGACCAGGATGTTACTGTAAATGCAGTATCAGACAATCCTCCGACATTTTCGGATTTAAGCGTGAATGACTCAACCCCAATTCCCGGAACAGCAACAGTGTTGCATAATGTTTTATGGACAGACGATACTGCAATGAGTTATGCAACGCTTGAAATAAATTCAACAGGCGTGAATTGTGACACAACTGCAAATATAAGTTCAACAACTTTATCAGGAAGTCCCGCATGGGCAAATTTATCATGGCTTGTTCCAAACGTCTGTGAAGGAAAAACCATTGGCTGGAAGCAGTATGCAAATGATTCTGCAAATCAATTTAATGTCACAGATTTACAGACTTACACAGCAGGTAATATAAACCCCACTGCAACTTTTGGAGAAAATCCCGTGGATGATTACAATTCTTCTTCTGGAACAATAACTTTTGACTTGAAAGTTTCAGACAATTTGGATGTAAACTATCTTGCGCTTTATGGAAACTGGACAGGATTGTGGGTTGCAAACCAGACAAATTCCTCTCCGGTAAATGATGCCTTTTGGAGCGCAACGATTCAAAATATTCCGGAGGGAAAATGGATATGGACTGCATGGGGAAATGATACTGCAGGAAATTCTGCATTCACAACAGCAAATAGAACATTTATTGTAGACTTGACAAATCCCAGTTCAACAATAGATTCTCCTGCAAACAACACAGCAATAAGAGATAACACCCCGAATATACAATTCACATTAACAGATAATCTTGCTCCTTCCCTGACATATAATATTTATGTCAATGACTTGATGAACAAGACAGGAAGCGCCTCTGAAAGCGCGCAGACAAATGTGACTCTTAACGAGCCCTTGCCAGATGGGCAATCTCTTGTTATTGTAGAAGCGGTTGACAGTTCAGAGAGAAGAACAAACTCTTCAGCGCTTTACTTAACAATAGACACAACTCCACCTTATTTCACAACTCTTGTCAATCAAAGCTCTTTTGATAACGAAAGCCTAAACTATGACATCAACGCTGCAGATGACGGTGCAGGGATGGACAGCTTTGCAATAGATGACACAACCAACTTTTCGATAAATCCTTCAACAGGAGTTATCACAAACATCACAACACTCATACAATATTATTACATAGTTAATGTAAGTATAAATGATACTATTGGAAATTTAGACTGGAGTTTGTGGAGTTTAAACGTGACTTCATCCGTTGTTCCCAATTCAGCGCCGACAGTTCCCATAGTGGACGCAATTGACCCAACAGATCCTGTAATAAGCTCTACGGCTTCAATAACATTTTACTTCAATGTTACAGACACGGACGGTTATGCAAACATAAATA
>CAZLQA010000016.1:0-14044 GCA_964561665.1 Candidatus Woesearchaeota archaeon | reverse complement strand
AAAAAGTTTCTTGAGGTTTTCCTGCCTTCTGTAATTTCAAGTTCAAGCGAAGGCGGAACGGACTTGTTTGAAGTGAAATATTTTGAAAAAAAAGCGTATCTGGCTCAAAGCCCACAATTATACAAGCAGATGATTGCGTGTTCTCCTATTGAGAATGTTTTCACAATCACTCCCGTTTGGCGGGCTGAAAAACACAATACTGTGAGGCATTTGAATGAATCAAGGCAGATGGATATTGAAATGGCGTTTGCAAATCAGTTTGTCATAATGAAAGAGCTTGAGGATGTTGTCAAGCATATTGTAAAAAAAGTGATGGAGGGATGCAAGGAGGAATTAAACCTTCTGGGAATTAAATTAAAAGTTCCAAAGGCGGAATATTTGAGTTATGAGGAGGCAATAAAAAAAGTCGGGGGAAAACAAGGAGAGGATTTCACACCCGAACAAGAAAGAAAACTCTGCGAGATGTACGAAGGAGATATTGTGTTCACGCATTCATGGCCCGTTTCAATCAAGCCTTTTTACATAATGCCTCAAAATGCGGACGAGAAATCAAAGACAAGCGAAGGTTTTGACGCCCTTTACAAAGGCGTTGAAATAAGCTCGGGAGGGCAGAGAATTCACATTCCTGAATTGTTGGAAAAAATGCTTAAGAAAAAAGGCTTAAATCCAGGAAGTTTCAAATCTTACATAGACAGTTTTCGCTACGGGGCGCCGCCCCACGGGGGATGGTCTATAGGACTTGAAAGGCTGACAATGCTTATTTGCGGTTTAAGCAATATAAGAGAGGCTGTTTTATTCCCGAGAGACAGGGACAGGCTGAGTCCTTAATTTTATAAAATATTGTCAGTTGTTATAAGAATGAAAATACTAGCAATTGGCGATTTTGACGGAAGATTCCCTAAAAAATATTTGGATATTATAAAAAAAGAAAAAATAGATTTGGTTGTTTCTGACGGTGATTATCCCCCATTTTCCATTAAGAAACTTTTTTTCAAACATGTTTATGGAAAAGAGGATGTTAAGTTATGGGAGATTATTGGAAAGAAGAAATATCAAAGTATGATAACTACAGATTTAAGAAAAGGAGAAGAAGTTTTTAAGATGATGATGTCTCTGATTATAAATCTTCAAAAGGTGAGTGGAATTTTGAAAAAGACAGGCATTTTTTTCTTGTAAAAAAGTTAAAAAAATACGGAAACATAAAAAGATTTGATTATTCTTACTTGAAATTTGGAGACTATGTCTTTATTGGAGCGAGAGGAGGTAGTTTTCCCGGGCATGTAAAAAGCAAGGGTTATAAAAAACACAGAAAAATTTTGGAGAGGTTATTCAAAGGGTTTAGAAAAGAGAACAAAGAGAGAAAAGTGATTTTTGTTTCACATAATGTTCCTTACAATACCAAACTCGATAAAATTACTGCTAAAGATGCGCATAAAAAAGCAAAAGGCAAGCATTACGGCTCAAAATTAGTCAGAAGAATTATAGACAAATACCATCCTGTTTTGCATCTTGCAGGGCATATTGATGAAGGGAGGGGAATGCAAAAAATAGGAAGAACTTTGGCAGTTAATTCCGGGCCGGTGCATAGCGGGAAAGGGTCTATAATCAATATAAATAATAAAGGGAAGATTAGCGTTAAGTTTATCAAATAATCTTATAAATTCTTCATTATTATTCAATTCATAGCAGAAGATTTTCTGTTTTGCAAGTTCTTAGAGAAAGATTTATAAACAAATGTTATTTAATTATAACGAATGTTAGAAAAATATAACAGATATAAACTATTGAAGATTTTTTTGTTTAATCCCATGGAAGAATTCAGGCTGAGGGAACTGGGCAGGCTGAGCAAAATATCCCCTCCTTCCGTAATGGCTTATCTGAAAGAGTTTGAGAGAGAAAATCTGATAAAAAAATTTAGCAAAAGAGGAATCCCTTTCTACAAGGCAGAGATGGATAATGAAAAATTCAGGGAGTACAAAAAAATAAGCATATTTTTTGAAATTAACAATTCCGGTCTTGCGGATTTCTTGTGGGATAAAATCTCCCCGAAAGCCCTGATACTTTATGGAAGTTTTGCCAAGGGAGAATCACTTGAAAATTCAGATATTGACATATTTGTAATAGGAAAGGAGAAGAAAACAGACTTGAAAGAATTTGAAAAGAAATTAGGCAGGGGGATACATTTAATGTTCCATGACGACCCCAAAAAAATACCAAATGAGCTAAAAAACAATCTTGTTAATGGAATTGTTATTAAGGGATACCTTAAATTATTTTAAAATGATTCATAAAGTTTTTCCGGACATAGAAAAAACAAAATCAATATTTAAGATGGCATTGGAAAGGGAAAAATCCCTTCTAAAATTGGACTATAAACTGTTTGCAACAATTATTGCCGAAAATTACTACGAAATCATTAAAGAATTATCCACCGCGCTTTTGCTTTTGGAAGGAATCAAATTTGTTGGGGAAAATGCACACAAAGAAATTATAGACGGCATGAAAAAATACGCTGATTTTAGCGAAGAGGAAATATCCATCTCTCAGGATTTGAGGATAATAAGAAACAAGAGCATGTATGAATGCAGGCAGGTAAATCCCCTTTATTTGGAAAATAACAGGTATAATCTGTTAAAAATTATAGATAAATTAAAAAAGATTGTGGGGAATAGATTAAAATGACGAACGATTTCCTCTTTCACAAAGTTTCCGAATCTGAAAGAGAGAGCATAAGGAAAGAGGCGAAAGAGATTATGGACCGGTTTTCTGGAAGATTGGCGAAGGTAAATGAAAAAATTCCTGAACCATTGATTGAAAGAAAGGAGTTTGAAAGGGAAGAAAAAGAGGGAAAAGAATGCAGCGAGGATTTCAGGAAGAGATTTTTTGAAAATGCGCCAAATAAAAATAAAGATTTTATATTGACGGAGAAGAAGAGATGGTGAAGAAAGAGGAAGCAAGAGAGAAGGTTAAGAAGTTAGTAAAAGAATTTTCTGAATATTCCAAAGAAGAATTAGACAAAAAATCTGAAAACCAAATTAAATCCGAATTTATTGACCCATTGTTTGAAGCTCTTGGATGGGATATGAGAAAAGATGCTGAAAGAGAGTCACGAATTCTTAAAGGAAGGGCAGATTATATTCTAAAGGTAGAAAATCAAGAAAGATTAGTTATTGAAGCTAAAAAAGTTAGTGTTAGATTATCTGAAGAAAAAGAAGGTATGCAAACTGTTTCTTATGCACATCACCAAAAGATAAAATTTGCAGTATTGACTAATTTTAAGCAAATTAGGGTTTATCATGCGTTATCTCAGACGACAAGAATAGACAAAAATTTGTTGCAAGATAATACTGGTTTATTATGGATAAACTATGAGGATTTTATTAAAGAATTTGATAGATTATGGATTTTATCAAAAGAAAGTTTTGAAAAAGAGGAAATAGACAAACTTCTTAAGAATGTGGATAAAAAAATAATTAAGCCAATAGACGAAAGCATTCTTGAATCTTTGTTGGAAATTAGAAAATTATTATCCAGCGATTTAAAGAACAGAAGAACCTATTTACAATCAGAACAGATAGATGAGGCGGTTCAAATTTTTATTGTTAGACTAATTTTTATGCGTTCTGTTGAAGATAGAGGATTGGAAGCAAAAGATTTTCTTCTTAAAATAAAAGATAGTGTTCAAGGAGGTTTTGCAGAAAAGAATTTATGGGCATTACTGAAGGAACAATTTGTGAGATTTGATAAAACTTACAATTCTAAATTGTTCTCAGAAGGTTTACTAGAAAAAAATGATGTATTTTTTGATGATTTAACTTTAAAGAAAGTTATTAATGATGTTTATTATGGGACAACAGATACTCAATTTAAATATGAGTTTGATTTAATTCCTAGTGATTTGCTTGGAAGCATATATGAACAATATTTAGGAACTATTTTGAAGGGAACTGAAAAAAGGGTAAGACTTGATGAAGGAAGTGGGAAGAGAAAAAAGATGGGGATTTATTACACTCCCTCCTACATCGTTGACTATATTGTAAAAAATACCGTTGGAGAATACATTAAAGACAAAACAATTGACGAAATTCTTAACGTTAGAATAGTCGACCCTGCTTGTGGGAGCGGAAGTTTTTTGATAAGAGCGTTTCAGGAAGTTTGCGACACAGTAGAAAATAGATTAAAGAAAGGAGAAAAAGTAAAACATCCAACATTCAAAAATTATGAAGGAAGATTAAATTTGGCACAAAAAAACACTATCGCATTAAGATGCATTTACGGAGTTGATTTGGATGAAAAAGCGATAGAACTTGCAGAACTGAATATCTTATTAAAAATTTTAGAAGGAGAAACAAGAGACACAAAAAAACTTCTTCTTGAAAACCTGAAAGGAAATATAAAGAATGGAAATTCCTTAATTGACGACTCAAAAGTCGCGGGAGACAAGGCATTTAATTGGAACGCGCAATTTCCAGATGTTTTTGGAAATGGTGGTTTTGATGTTGTTATTGGGAATCCGCCGTATATCGATTCTGAAGAGATGGTTAAAACACAACCAGAAGTAAGAGAATATTGTAGCTCACACTACAAAACTGCGAAAGGTAACTGGGATATATTTGGCGTTTTTATAGAAATGGGATTAAACTTATTAAAAGAAAATGGGATTTTCGGAGAAATTATCCCGAATAAATTATTGTCTGCTAAATACACGGGGGCGTTGCGAGAATTTATAGAAAATAAAAAACAGATTGTTAGTATAAGAGACTATTCTAAAATCTCAGTATTTCAAGCAAGCGTTTATCCTATCGTTATTATTATCAAAAATAGATTTTGGGGCGAAAATAAAATATTAACCGAGACTATGGAATCTTATGGTGAAGATGTAAGAATAAAAAATTCTAATGTCATAAATCAAAGAGATTTAATAAAATCCTCAGAAAAAACTTGGGCGTACACTTTTGAAAAAGAAGGAAGGGGACAATTAGATAAAATATTAGAGAATTCCGTCGCTCTAGATAAATTAGCTAAGATAAATGGTTCTGCTACAGTATCTGAGGCATATGAAATAAAAAAGAAATTAAGAAATTTATCAGTTGATAAAGATTATTTCAAATTTGTTAATACTGGGACGATTGATAGATATGTAACCCTATGGAAAAATTATAAGACACAATATATAAAGGGTTCGTATCTAAAACCGATAATCCTTAAAAAAGATTTAGAGAAATTATTTCCTAAAAGAGCTATAGAATCTTCAAATGCAAAAATAATAATTGCAGGAATGACAAAAATTTTAGAATGTGCTGTTGATGAAAACGGAGAATATCTTGCTGGAAAATCTACAACTTTAGTAATCCCTGATAAAATCAATATTAAAATATTACTGGCTATCTTGAATAGTGGGTTAATGACTTATATTTATAAAAATTTGTTCAAATCATTAGCTCTATCTGGGGGGTATATGAATGTGGGTCCACAACAAATAAAAAATCTTCCAATCCGCCTCCCCTCCATTTCCCAAGAAAAAATCATCATCTCCCTAGTCAATGAAATGATTGAACTTCAAAAGAAACTTCACGAAAAAAATCTCGTTGGATATGAAAAAGAAAATCTTGAAAGGCAGATTAAAAACATTGATTACGAAATCAACCAAGAAGTTTACAAATTATACGGTTTGACAAAGGAAGAAATTGAAATTGTTGAAGAGAGCTTAAAATGACAAACCAAAATGCTTTTATACAGGAAGATATTAGTAAAGATATTCAAGTCCCCGGTATGGCTCTTAGGAGTAATGCCGGGCTTCCAGATTCTAAACAAAAAACTTATAAATCTCGGAATATTCAAAGTAGTAGCAATTTTAGGATTGTGAGTATGAACCCCGGTGATCGCAAGGTTGCCGGATGTTTAATGTTTTCTGGCACTTTTGGAGGTCTTTCTTCATGGAAAACACTTTAGTTTTTGTTGATGATGGCTTCTTTGGTTTGGTAAAAAAGCATTTTCAGAAGGAAGATGGAAAATCCAAAAGATATTTGCAAACATTTAGAAATATATGTAAAAAAGAGAGTCTAAACTTAAAGCACCTTTATGTTTACACAGCTCCCCCGTATCAAAGCCCCCTGCCGACAAAAAAGGAAGATTTCTTAATGAGTAGATACCAAAACATGACTAAAATGTTAAGAAATAAAAAATGGATTACTCTGAGGGAAGGAAGATGTCAGAAAGTAATAAATGAGCAAGGTAAAGAAGAATTTTCTCAAAAAGGAATTGACGCATTAATTATTCTGGATTTGTATGATATTAAAGAAAAATATTCTGATATAAAAAAAATCATATTGATTGCTTCGGATAGCGATTTTGTTCCGGTTATTGAAAGAATGAAGCAAAAAGGTTTTGAAATAATCATTTATACTTATTTTGACAGAAAAAGGCATTCAAGATTTTCAACTTCAAACCATCTTTTAAAAGTTGCTTCAAGATGGGTAAAATTAACTAAACAAGATTTTGAGAATGCTTCATTAAACAAAAAATGACTTCCACATTACAAAACCTGCAAAAATATCTGAAAGAAATTGAGAAAAATGATAAGAAAGGCAAGAAGATAAACGCCTTTTTGCAGCTGAATCCGAATGCGGTTGAAGAAGCGAAGAGAATAGACGGGAAAAAGAAAAAAGGAAAACTTTCCGGGAAAATCATCGCGGTAAAGTCAAACATAAATGTCCTTGGTTTAACAGTCTCGTGCGCCTCAAAAACACTTGAAAATTACAAAGGAACTTATGATGCTGATGTAATAAAAAGAATCAAAGAAGAAGATGGATTAATTATTGGAATGGCTAATATGGATGAATTTGCTTCCGGTTCAAGCGGGGAAACTTCCGCCTTTGGTCTGACGAGAAACCCGAAAAATCCCGAGCTAATCCCCGGCGGCTCAAGCTCCGGCTCGGCAGCCGCAGTCGGTGCGGAATTTTGCGATATGGCTCTTGGCTCGGACACCGGAGGGAGCATAAGAAACCCTGCATCTCATTGTGGGGTTGTAGGAATGAAGCCAAGCTACTCGTCTGTAAGCAGATACGGGCTGATTGATTTGTCCATGAGCCTTGACCAGATAGGCCCTCTTGCGAGAAATGTTTCTGACTGCGCTTTGCTGTTTGATGTCATAAAAGGAAAAACAGAAAACGATTCTATAAGCCAGGAAAGCAAAAAAATTGATTTGAAGGAAATGGAAAAAATTCCAAGAAAATTAAATATTGGAATTTTGGACTTTGAAATAAAAGATAAAAGAATTCAAAAATTGATTGATGATAAAATCCAAAATGCGGTAAAGAAGTACGGCTGGAAATCTAGGAAAATAAAAATTCCATATATTGAGCTTGCAGTGGAAACATATTACCCTCTTGTGTACGTAGAGTTTTTCTCAGGAACGAGGAAGTTCGACGGCAGAAAATACGGATTTAAAATAGAAGATGTCTCTGGAAAGGAAGTTTTACGCAGGATTTTAGGAGGCTCAGAGATAAGCAAGGCGGAATATCACGGAAAATACTATAACAAGGCTTTGAAGGTGAAGAAATTTTTTGAGAAGGAAATGGAAAAAATATTCGGAAGTGTTGATTGCATAATCTCTCCTACTATCCCTAGATTACCACATAAGATTGGGGAAAAGATCTCTGTAGAGGAAATGTACGGCTATGATGCCATGACAATTCCCGCGAACCTAGCGGGAAACTGCGCTATTTCAATTCCCACTGGAAGAGTGGATGGAATTCCTGTCGGCATGCAGATAATTTGCGACAAGTTTCAAGAACAAAAGATGTTTCAAGTCGCTAATTCAATTGAGAAGCTGAGTTAAATTATAATTTTATCTTGTTATCAGGTTTTTTACGCTTGTTTCCTTGTCGAGGTTATTTTTTATCAAATAATAATCACTTGAAACTATTTTGCTTTTCTTTCCTGCAAGAGAGGTGTAATTCAGTTCCTGCTTTGTTGTTGCGCTTACAAATACAAGAAAAAAAGAATGCAGTATTTTTCCTTGTTTTTTTACATGCTCCAGATTTATGGAATTTACTTTTTCAAATTTGCATTTCAGGCTAAATTTTTCTTCCATTATTCTTTCTGTTGCCTCCGGAATTGTTTCTCCTACAATTAGCCTTCCCCCCGGCAGGCACAGCTTGTTATCAAAAGGGCGCTTGTTTCTTTTTATCAGGAATACTTTTTCTTCCTTTTTTATTGCAATAAGCACGACAGAAATAACAGAATTTTTATTGGTGAGGTGGGGAATCATCTTTTCGGAGCTTTCGGAAAGTTTGTAAAAAGCATCATCCTTTTCTATCATGTTTTTGCGGATTAGCCTGTTAAGATGGTATGCTAGTATGTTGGAGCGGCTTTTGGTCTGTTTTTCTATCTCGTTGAATTTTAGCCTGTGGTTGTACAAAAACAAATTTAAAATTTCCTTCTCCATGGTAAGACACCTACGGTTTCTTGACCATCAACTTCCCTTTATTTACTTGCATATACTCAAAAGTTTTGAGGAAGTTTTTAAATATAATTATGGTTGAGTTTTTGTAATGGCGAAGGCGGACAAAAACCTTATGCATTACTTTGTTGTTACGGGAATTTTAGTTAACAGGGAAGGAAAATTTCTCATCACAAAAAGAGCCGAATGGGAAAAGGCATTTCCCGGAAAATGGACTGTTCCCGGAGGGAAGATTGAGGTATTGGATTATGCGTTAAAGGAAAAAGATACGGGAAGCCATTGGTACAATGTCCTGGAGAATTCTTTAAAAAGGGAAGTAACGGAAGAAGTTGGCTTGGAAATAGGGAACTTGGGCTATGTTACGAGCCTTGTTTACATAAGGCCCGACGAAATTCCATGCTTGATTATCAGCCTGTATGCATATCCCAAATCTGAGGAAGTCAAGCTTTGCAATGCGCTTACAGAATACGCATGGGTTTCAATTGACGAGGCAAAAAGCTATGATTTAATCGAGGGAATTTACGAGGAACTTGAAATTCTTGACAAAAAAATAAGGACAGGTGAAACTAAAGAGTGGGAAAAAAGGTAGAAATTCGCATTTCCAAATATACTTTGAACTAACAAAATATTTTTAAAGAAGAGGATACTCGTTTTTTCATCAGATTAATTTATTCGACTTGGCGGTTGGAATAAATAAATCCTATAGGGTGTATTCTTATTTAATAGTGGGAAGTAGGCGAGATATTTAAATCTTTCGGAAGAAAGGTTGAGAGACACATTCCCTCTTATCTGAATTTAATTCAGATCATAATACAAAACAAAAGGAGGTAAAAAAACATGGTGTTGGACTTTGCAAAAGAAGCAATACAGAATGCAGAAACACACAGCATTAACTTTGACGAACTGAAGGCTGGAAAAGCTAACATTGCAGTCATAGGAGCTGGCGGATGCGGAAGCAATATGGTCACATGGCTTTATAACAAAGGAATAAGCGGAGCAACTGTCTTTGCGGCAAATACTGATGCATTACACCTGAGCGTAACGAAGGCTGACGAAAAACTTCTAATAGGAAAGGAGTTAACACGAGGACTTGGTGCAGGTGGAAAGCCATCAAAAGGAAGAGAGGCTGCAAAGGAGTCCATTTCGGAGATTAAGAAAAAAATTTCCGGGAAAGATATGGTTTTTGTCCTTGCAGGAATGGGAGGGGGCACTGGAACAGGTGCAGCTCCTGTTATGGCGCAAATGGCAAAAGAATCCGGAGCAGTGGTTATCGGCGTTGTGACAATGCCTTTCGATTCGGAAAAGGCAAGACTTGACAAGGCAGAGTTCGGGCTTCAGGAGCTGAGAGAACAGACAGACACATGCATTGTTCTTGACAACAACAGACTTGTGGACATTGCTGGGCAGCTTCCACTTGAGCAGGCTTTTGCTGTTGCAAACGAGCTGGTAAGCACATTGATAAAGGGAATTGTAGAGACAATAACCCTTCCAAGCCTGATCAACCTTGACTATGCAGACGTATCTGCAATCATGAAGGACGGCGGTGTTGCTGTTATAGGAATAGGAGAAGCGGACACTTCCGACAGGGTTAATGATGCTGTTAGCCAGGCACTTTCACACCCTTTGCTGGATGTAGACTACAAGGGTGCCAATGGAGCATTGATTCACGTGACTTGCGGACCAGACTTGAAGCTTGAAGAGTTTGATAATGTTGGAAGAATCATCTCGGAGAATTTAGCGCCTGACGCAAACGTCATCATAGGGGCAAGAATCAACAAGGACTTCATTGGAAAGGTAAGGGTCATAACAATTATGACAGGCGTTCACAGCCCTTATGTGCTTGGAAAATCTGCTGAAGATGAGGCATTTCCTGTTGCAAAAGAAATCTCTGACTTGGGAATTGACGTCTGGAGATAAATAATCTTATATTTTTAAAGCGGGAGGCGCGTTTTTTTGCGCCTTCCTTTCTTCTTTTATTTTTTACTTCTGATAAAGCTTTGTTTGTAATGTCTTTTTGTTAAGCAAAAGGCTCACTCCTTTGTCGTTCGCTTAGCGAGGACACCAAGGTTTCCTTCGCTTAACCTTCCTTTAAATGTTAATATAAAAGTTGTTTTTCTATTAGTTAATTTTTTATCAATTGTGAGCCGAAGGCGAAACAAATTTTAAACACATTTTTCACGAAGCGTATGCGTAATCGCTGTTAAACAAATTGCTGTGGGAGACAGAGTAGTCCATTATGCTCTTGCAACTGCTTTTGTCGGAAATTAATTTTTATTTTTTGAGAAGTAGTGCGGGCTTTGTCAATAAAATACAGCCAGCCAGATTGTTTCTTTATCCGTTTTGTCAACTCTGTGTTTCAGGCGAGGGGGAATATTTATACAATCTCCTTTTTTCATCTTTAACTTTTTAATCTTGTTATTTTCCTTAAAGCTTAATTCAGCGCTTCCTTTTATCACAACCACAAATTCATTTTTATTTTGGTTATACCATTTATTTTTCGGAGTCCTGTGATTTTTGGAGACTATTCTCCATATCTTTATGCTATTTCCGTAAATAATCTTGTTGAACAGCTCCTTTGGCAATTTTTCAGGAATATTTTCGTAAAGATTCTTCTTTTTCATCTAGTCAGGCGCTAAATTCTCTTTGCCTTTTCATCTTTTTGTTTTCGTATTTGTTGAAATAAAGAACCCCGTCCATGCTGATTTTTTTCTTTTCTTTTTTCATTATTTCAGGAGAGGTGTATCCTATTGGGAAAACGGCTTCTACACTAACATCTTCGGGAATTTTCAATTCGCGCTTTATCTGGTTTTCGACAAAATGTCCCACCCAGCATGTTGCCAAACCTTTCTCCTGGATTTTTAGAAGGAAATTCTGAATTGCCGCCCCCGCCTGCTGCCTTAAGTAAATCTCCCCTCTTTTTCCATAAGAAGTTGTAGTTCTGGAGCCTAAAGACACGACAACAAGAACATAATCCGCTTCAGAGATAAAATTCTGCTGGGCAGCCTTCGCGATTTTATGGATTTTCTCCTTGTCGTCAACGATTATAAATTTCAGCGAGAAGTTTCCTCCCGCCATGGGTGCGTAGCGCATAGAGTCAACGCATTCGATAATGTCTTTCCAGTCTGGCTTTTTGTTTTTGAATTTCTTTGCGGATTTCCGCGACTTTATTGCCTTGTCCAAATCCATAAACAGAAAAGGATTAAGATGTTTTTAAAATTAGTTGTTGCTTCATCTATGCAGACTTGAAATGCAAAGCGCAAGCAGTTCCGGGTTTAGCCTGTTGCATAATCCAATAAGATTTCTTTGTTTTTCTACTTTGAGTCTTCTAAATCTTGAAAGCCTTGTTGCTAGTTTTCTTGTTTGAGACAGCACCCTTTCCGCTCTTTCCGGCTCTTTTTTTGAAGAATTATCCGGCCAATAAACTCTTGACAAGGCGTCTATTATGCCACCTTCAACTTCAGAAAGAGGTTTATTGGACAATCTGAAAAGTATTCCTGATAATCTTCTTGTTGCATCATAATTTTCTCCGTGGCTAAGTTCAATGGAGGAAGCTATACCCAGAAGGTATAAACGGGGATCTTCCGAATCAAAATCTGAAGGATAGTCTTCGCACCTCATTTTAAAAAAGGACAAATGTTATTTTTAAGGATTATTGTGCTCTTAGATTTGTTTGGAATGTCCTTATCTTTGTTAATCTGTTAAGCAAAAGGCTCACTGCGTTCGCATAGCGAGGACGCCAAGGTTTCCTTAGCTTAACCTTCCTTTAAATGTTAATATAAAAGTTGTTTTTCTATTAGTTAATTTTTTATTAATTGTAAGCCGAAGTAAGGCGAACCAATTTTAAACAATAATTGCATTCTCAGGAGAACATAATCTCTCCGCCGCCTAGAACTTTTTTTCCTGAGTAGAGAACAACTGCCTGCCCTTCGCTTATGCCCGTGATTGCAATGTTCAAAACAATCTTTATTTTGTTTCTGTTAATCATTATTTTTGAAGGAAGAAGTTCTCCTACCTGGCGGATTCTTGCGAGAACCTTCATATTATTTTTTGGTTTTTCATTTACCCAATGGGTATTTTTAAGAAAAATTTCTTTTCTGTAGAGAATCTTGTGTCCTTCGGGGGCGGCGATGATGATGTTTTTTATTGCGTCTTTCTGCGCAACATACCATTTTCTCAGGAACTTTTTGTCGCCGCCCGATTTTTTCAAATCAAATCCATATCTCAATCCGAGGCGCTGTCCTATCGTGTAATAATAAATCCCGTCATGCTCTCCCACGACTTCTCCACTTGGGTTTAGTATTTTTCCTTTCCTTGGCTTTATTTTTTTCTGGAGGAATCTCTTGAGGTTAATCTTTCCTATGAAGCATATTCCGACTGTCGATTTTTTGTCGTGGTTGGGAAACCCTTCCTTGAGGGCAATTTCCCTTACCTGTTTTTTTGTGTAGTCCCCGATGGGAAAAATAAGTTTTTTTAATTCATCTTGCTTCAGCCTGTAAAGAAAATAGCTTTGGTCTTTTGATTCATCTTTTGCACGCAGAAGGTTGTATGAAAACTCTTTCTTACCTGCGTTCGCAGATTTTCTCTCTCTTATTTTAACCTTTTTTATTCTTGAATAATGCCCCGTTACAACAAAATCAGCGCCGAGTTTTTTTGCGGCTTTTATTAACAATGGAAATTTTACTTTTTCATTGCAGGAAATATCGGGATTTGGGGTTATGCCTTTCTTATAATCCCGGAACATTTTTTTCACTACAAAGTTTTTGTATTCTTTTTCAAAATCCAAAGTTATCAGGGGAATTCCAAGAAGCGCAGAAATTTTCATTGCATATCTTCTTTCATCCTTCCATGAACATTCTCCGGTGAGCTCATTTTTTGAATCCGAGTAGTTTTTCATGAAAGCGCCTATTACATTGAATCCAAGGCGCTTCATCAATAGCGCGGCTACGCTGGAATCAACGCCTCCTGACATTGCAACTAGAACTTTTTTTTGCTTCATGTTTTTTGGTTTCATAAAATCTTGAGAATTAGTTTACTTAAAAAATTATTCTTGTGTAAGAAACTGATAAATAAAGACGGATTTTGTTTAGCTAATGATTATATAATCAGCGAGGCGAAGCCGAGCGTTTTGATTTGTTCTTGACTTGAAAATAAAAACGTCCTGAGGAGGACTGCTCGCAAGCTCACTCGGTTTTCATACTTGAATTTAATTATTTCTCGCAAACATTGCTCGTCGAACCGGAGTTCTCATCCTACTTTCAGCAGGATACGTCCCGAGGAGGACTCGAACCTCCGACATCATGATTAACAGTCATTCGCTCTTCCTGCTGAGCGATCGGGACTTAAAGAAACCAGATAATATTCTTATTTAAAATTTTCTTTTCAAACCCAAGTCTATTTCCGGTTTGGGATGGTTTTTTTCAAGAAAACTATACACGTTTGAATGCTTTGAGCCCTTTATGATTGCAACAATCGCTTCCTGCGCATTTTTTATGCTTTCCGCGCTTCCTATTATTCCCACCTTGTTGTCTTTCAATTCAAAATAGCATTCCGTCAAATCATGAAGAACCTTTAATGCCTTTC
>CAZLQA010000015.1:10237-14171 GCA_964561665.1 Candidatus Woesearchaeota archaeon | reverse complement strand
ACTCCTATCAGAAGAACCATAAGAAAAGTTATTATTGAATATGCAAACCTGTTTGAGATAATTGAACTGAAACCAGCACCCTTTTTCATGTGTTCTTATGGCAAAAGAGGTTTAAAAAAATTGTTATTTTTGGGATTGTTAAAAAATCCAGGATTTTTGTTGGCTTATTAAACATTTAAAAAATTCTCCTCGCTTCTCTCGGCTTCACAATTAATAAAAAATTAACTAAAAATCGACTGGTTTTGTACTAGTGACATTATTAATAACGAACGAATGAAATGAGTGAGCCGTTTTTGTTTAATAAATCAAATGAAAAAATTGCTGTTAAAAACAAGTCTTATTTGTAGTTTTTCAAAGCTTCCTTGACATTTTTCAGAAGCTGCTTCATGCTTTCCTCAAGTTGCTGCTTGTTTTTTGTGCCGGTGCATACGAGCTTCCCGTTGCTGAACAAAAGGAATGTCGCGTTTGGCTCAATGAGCTTGTACACCAAACCTGGGAACTGCTCGGGCTCATACTCGGTGTTTTCCATTTCCAATGCAATGAAATTAAGGTTGAGCTTCAAATCGATTGTTCCCGAGGCGACTATGTTCTGGACGGTTATTTTGGGTTTTATTGTGATTTTGACATTTATTTTTCTCAGCTGCTTTATGACAACGTCAATAACTTTTTTCACCTGCGCAACCGACTTTGTTCCCGTGCAAACCAAATTTCCTGAGGAGAAAACAAGGACAGCCGATTTCGGCTCTTTCACTCTCAGAACCAAGCCCGGAAAAGTTTTTGGATTATACTCCGTGTTTGGCTGGTTTTTTGCAAGTTTCACAAGGGGCACGGGTTTCTCTAAAGAAGCCGTTGCGACGATGTTTTGAATTTGATAATTGCTTTTTGATTTTGCTGCCATTTGAAAACAACCTGCTGGTTTTTTTCGATTTTCCTCGAAACACTGAACGGCAATTTCTAATTGCCTCCGGTGAAATTGCAGGTATTATTTGTTTATAAATGAAAATTTCCTTTATAAAGGCTTCGACGGAGAAGATTGTTAAGTTAGTTGGGCTTTAGAAAAGATTATAAGGATTTAGAAATTATTTATTTTACGGATGATGTTTATGAATGGGTAATTATTGGTCTTTTAGCAGGAATTCTTGCAAGTTTAAATCAGAGAAAATTATCTACAAAGGAAATTGAAAAAAGGAAAAAAGAAATGTGGAAAGTTTTATTTTGGGCAATTGCAATATTTATTTTACTTATTATTTTAATTTTGGGCTTTTTGTTTTAATTTAATTTCACCCATAAACATAATTCCTCTTTTGATTTGCGAAATCCTTTTTTATCTCATCAAGCGCCGTGATTTCGCTTAACGGCTTGTCTTCCCTTATTGATATGAATCTCGGAAATCTTAATGCATAGCCGGAGTTGTAATTGGGAGATTTTTGTATTTCCTGGTATGTCACGGAAACAACTATTTTTGGCTTTATCTCGACGTTTTTTCCGTTTTCTTTTGTCACCAGCGGCTTTAGTTTTTCAGTAAGTTCATGGAAAGAAACTCCTTTTATTTTCTCGTCGCCGAATTTTTCCTTTATTCCCGTTCCAACTTTTCCAATTTCCAAAAATTTGTTTCCGTCTTTGCAGGAAAGAATGAAACTTGACATCCATCCGCTTCTTTTTCCTGTTCCGTATTCTGCGCCCGTAATAACCAAATCCAAATCCCTTTCTTCCGGCTTTATTTTAAGCATATGCCCCACTCTTCTTCCCGGCTGGTAAATTGAATCGAGATTTTTCATCATGATTCCCTCCTGATTGTCCCTGAGGGCGTTTTTGTAAAATTCTTCCGCTTTTTTTTCGTCTCCTGTGATAATCTGCTTTGAGCAGACAATCTTGTACTTTTTAGGATTTACAATTTTTCTCAAAAGCTTTGTCCTCTCCATGAAAGGATGGTCAAAATAGGATTTTCCGTTGTAATACAAAATGTCGAAAACATTTATTTCAACAGGCAGTTCTTCCTGGAGCTTTTCAATGTGGTGCTTTCTTCTTATTCTTTGGCTTATGCTTTGGAAAGGCTTGTATTCATGCGTTTTTTTGTCGAAACCAACAGCTTCCGAATCAAGGATGAAAGAGTTTCCTCTGACGTATTTTTTTATATAATCGGTGACTTCAGGAAACTGCTTTGTCACATTTTCAAGGCGCCTTGTGAATAAATTGATTTTTTCGCCTTTCTTGTGGATTACCATTCTGAACCCGTCGTACTTGTATTCCACGGCGCATGGCTTTCCAAGAGCCTTGAATCCGTCGGAGATTGAATCCGTTTTTTGCGCAAGCATGACTTTTACCGGCTTGCCCACTTCAAGGTGCATTTTTCCAAGCTCGCCTTTTTTTCCAGATTTTAAAATGCCGAACACGGAAGCAACGTCGTTGGACTTGTCAATTGCATCCTGGATTTTTTTCAAATCTTCCTTGTTTTTATCGCCCGAGAAAAAAGCCTTCGCCATCCCGTCCCTTATTGTGCTTTCCTTCAGCCCAATCCTCAAATCTCCAATCAACGTTCTGACAAGATACTTGCATTCCAAGGGTGTTGCGCAAGCAAGAATTTCCACTATGAGGGAAATTTTCTTTCCAACCGTGCCTTTTCCTTCCAGTTCGGGAAGCTTCCTAAAATTCTCCAGAACCTTTTCAGTTGTGAGATTCTTGGCATGAAGCGTCGCCTGGCTTTTTTTCTTTTTGAGCTTCTCGGCAACTTCTCCTAAGTCTCCGACTTCCTTCCACTCCTTTTTTACCTCCGACTCTTCGGAGCCCGTTGCTTTGGCGATTGATTTTATCGCGAGCTGGCTTGAAATTCCTATTCTTCTCTCGTCGTATTCGGGATAAATGTCTCCCATCATGAGGTAGAGAACATCCTTTTCTGATTCGTGGATGTTTTTAAGAAATTCGGACAGGATGCCTGTTTTTTCAAGCCTTTTTGTTGTAGAGGAAACGTTTTTGTAAAACTCGGCAAGCTTTTCGTAGAGCATTAATATGCAAGGAAGAAGAAGTTTTTAAAATTGAGGTTTATTTTTTCTTGAGATTCCCAATTTTTCTCTTGCCAATATAACAAGTTCTTCCATATCTTTGCTTATAGAATGATATTCACCCCTTTTTGCCCAATTTTCAGGATCTTTAAATCTCTCAGGATATCCTGCATAAACTATCATTTGCGCAATCATAGGGGCGTGAAACAATGCTCTTGGGTCTTTTACTTTTTTTTCACAATGCTCAACTAATCTCTTAGAATCCCATGGATAATATAAATTCATCAAAGAATCTAGAAATATTCTTTTAAAAGTTTTTTGTTTTATTTTCCTCTTCCCTTGTTTGCCCTTATGCTTGGCCTTACCTTCAGTTCACGGGACTTGTTTCTCAAACCTCTTGACTTCTTCCCTGCGGAGGTTAATCCCCTGAACACACGGCCTTTGTTTCCGGGTTTGGAAATCCAAGAAAGTGCGGGGTCTTTTTTTATCTCATTTCTTTCCGGATCCACAAGGATAACTTCATAAAAATAATGTTTTCCGTCTTTTCCTATGAGATATGAATTCAAAACCTCCAAGTTTTTGTATTTTCTTCCAGCGCGCTGCTCTGCAATCCACCTGTAATTCATTTTTAGATTTTTTCTCGTGTGCATCCTTTTTGAACGCCTTCCCTTGTTTGGCCTTGGGCGCTTGTGCCCGCCTCTTTTTAATCTGACTCTCACGACTATGAATCCTTTTTTGTCCTTGTACCCCAGCGTGCGGGCTCTGTCCAGCCTTAATGGCTTGTCAAGTTTTTCAATTGCAGAGGATTTTCTCCATGAAATCATTCTTTCCCTGAGCAATTTCATGTCCGGCTTTTTCCATGATTCCCTCAAATAATGATACATTCCTTTGACCATTTTAAGAGGAGTGAAAATTGGTTTTTAAAACTTATTAAT
>CAZLQA010000015.1:0-10227 GCA_964561665.1 Candidatus Woesearchaeota archaeon | reverse complement strand
TTAAAATCCTTGAGGTAAATGATTTTATAAAAGTTATGAAAAATGGAAATTATTCCGTGATTCCAAGCTCAAGAATAAGCTTCCCGCCGGAGAAATTGTAATCCGTCACGGGAAAATTTACGGGAATGACTTTTTTGTAAGCGCTATTTTTTGCAGCTGCCTTTATCTCTATGCTGTTTTCAAGCTTTACTATTGAAATGTCTTTTTCCGATTTGACTCCGGGAAATTCAATTTCATAAACTACCTTGTCGCTAAACCTGCGGACATTTGTCTTTGGAACAACTTTTTTAAGCGAAGAGAAATTTTTCAGCTCTCCCGAAGGAAGCTTTTTTGCTTTTCTTTGTTTTCTCTCTTTGACGTTTTTTTCAGGTCCATAATTCAGGTTAACCTTGTCCCCGTTTATTGAAAGTCCGTAGCTTAAGTTTGAATTCATGTTGTTTTTGCCCATCTCCTTCTTTATTTCTTTTTCAAGCATTTTCATGGTGTTTTCAAGCATTTTTCCCATTACTTTTCCCCCTACTCCGCCAAGAAACGAGTTTGAAAATTGATTTACCTCGTTCATAAAATCGTCATTTCCAAGCATTCCGTAATCCTCTTTTTTTGCTTTCTTGCCCAGGGGATTTCCGCAGCTTGGACAGAATCTGTATTTTGAGCTTGACTTCTTTCCGCAGTTTCCGCATTCCTTTTTTCCGAACATTTTACGTGAAGACAACTTTTGTTTAAATAGTTTTTGCCGTTTTGTCGCTCATTTTCGCAAATGTTCTTTTGCAAAGACATCTGGCGATTGCCCCCATCAAATAGTTAATCTGGAATCATTGGCTTTTTAAATAATTTTTTAGTTAAGTTTTTATACAAATATTGCCTGAGGGGTTAATGGCACAGAAATTTTACGTCACGACGCCGATATACTATCCGAATGATGTTCCCCACATAGGGCATGCTTATACAACCATAGCTGCGGATGTTTTGTCCAGATGGAACAAGAGTAATGGAAAGGAAGTTTTTTTCCTTACAGGAACCGATGAGCATGGGAAAAAGATACAGAATGCGGCTGAAAAAAGCGGAAAAAAACCAAAAGAATTTGTCGATTCTCTTATCCCTAAATTCAAGGATGCTTGGAAAAAGCTTAACATAGATTACGACAGGTTCATAAGGACAACAGACAAAGACCATGAGAAAGTTGTTTCGGAAATTCTGAAAAAGGTTTATGACAAAGGAGACATTTATCTTGGAAAATACGAGGGGTTTTACTGCACTCCCTGCGAAGCATATTATACGGAAAAGGATTTGGAAAATGGCTGCTGCCCGATACACAAGACAAAAATTGAGAGACTTAAAGAGGAAAGCTACTTTTTCAGATTAAGCAAATACCAAAAAAATCTTCTGGAATTGTACAAAAAAAATCCAAGGTTTATTCTTCCCGAAAACAGGAAAAAAGAGGTAATAAACAGAGTCAAAGAAGGATTAAATGACTTGAGCATTTCAAGAGCGAGCTTTGACTGGGGAATTCCGTTGCCGTTTGACAAAAAACATGTTTGTTATGTATGGTTTGATGCATTGTTCAATTATTATTCAGGAACACGAAGCAACGGCAGGGAAAAATTCTGGCCTGCCGACGTGCACCTTATAGGAAAAGACATTCTCTGGTTTCACAGCGTTTACTGGCCTGCATTTCTTATTTCAGCGGGGATAAAAACACCAAAAACTATTTTCGCGCACGGATGGTGGACTTTTGACCATGAGAAAATATCAAAGTCAAGGGGGAAGATACTGAATGTTGATGATTTGGTTTCAATTGCGGGCGTTGATTCTGCAAGATATTTTCTTTTGAGAAATACTGCTTTTGGCGATGACGGCGATTTTTCTGAGAAGGCGTTAATTGACAGGCACAACAACGAGCTTGCGGACAAGCTGGGAAATCTTGTGTCAAGAGTTTCCGCTTTGGCTGGGAAATATGGCTTGGAGAAAAAAGAAAACAAACTTTTGAAAAAATTAAAATTGAAGGCTGTTGAGAAACATCTTGAAGATTATGAGTTTGACAAGGCTCTAAACGAGATATTTGCTTTTGTAGATGTCTGCAATGAACATACCCAGAACAAAAAGCCATGGGAAACAAAAGATAAGAAATTGCTTTATGAACTTTCTGACAGCATAAAGGCAATTGCAATTCTTCTCTGGCCATTCATTCCTTCAACTTCCGAGAAGATTGCTAAGGTGTTTCATTTTAAGGTGGGGAAAAATTCTTTGAAAGAATTGGATAAGCCATTGAAACCTTCAAAAATAAAGAAAGCACATGTTCTTTTTGAAAAGGTGAAATAAAAAATGCACCAGCCGGGAATCGGACCCGGGTCACAAGCTTTTTCTGAATTTAACAAACGCCGAAGCGTCGCCATTCATGGGAAGCTTGTATTCTGCCACTAAACCACTGATGCAATAAAGGAAACCAAGTTTCCCCTTATCAACCCTTCCTTTAAAAGAGGGTCATGCCTGATGAGGAACCAAGTTTCCCCTTATCAACCCCCTTTATAATAACTCGGGGATGATACACTAATTTTTAAAAACTTAAGATTATAAATTTGATTATGAAAGAAAAAATTTCGTTTGAAGATTTTAAGAAGCTTGACTTGAGGGTTGGAAAAATCCTTGATATTGAGGACATTGATGGTGCGGACAAATTGTACAAGTTTACAATAGGACTTGGAAAAGAGATTGGAAAAAGAACAATATGCGCCGGAATAAAGAAGCATTATTCAAAGGGGGATTTGAAAGGAAAGAAGGTGGTTGTTCTGACAAATCTGGAGCCAAGAAAATTGAAAGGCATTGTTTCAGAGGGAATGATTCTTGCCGCCTGCAGCGAAGATGATTCGGAAATAATTTTCATAGCTCCCGAGAGGGATATTGAAGAAGGAAGCGTTGTAAGGTGAATTCCTATACTCCACCCACCCCCCTTTAACACAATTAATTTGCATATAATTTATTATTTAATAATTATGCTAATAAGCGAGCAGTAGCGAGCGAAATTATTTATTTGCTCCTGTTTTTCATCCTTAACTTACTAAAAATCCTTTCAAACAGATTTTCCCTGTCCTTGTCGGAATCATAAGGCTCGTTTGATATTCTTGCCGCAATTTCCTTGTACGCCCGCGCCGTTTTGCTTTTAGGATGGGTGTTGACGACAGCATTTCTTAAATTCAACGACTCGGGGATGTTCAAGTCGTACGGCACCATACCCAAGATGGGAACCTCGAGCATTTCCTTCACGGTTTCCGGAGACATTTCTATGCTGTCTTTCCTTACTTTTGTTATTACCACTCCAGCAATAAATTTTCTCCTTTCCTCTGCAAGCCGGATGGTTTTCAACGCATCCGTGATTGCGGTTATTTCTGGGTTTGTGACAATTATCAGTTCGTCAGCAAGGTCAATTGCCGCAATGGCCTCGCTTCCAAGTCCCGCAGCGCTGTCGACGATTATGTAATCCGAGAGTTTTTTGAATTTTTTCCTGAAATTTTTCATTTTCTCCGGCTGGGCCTTTTTCAATTCATTTATTGAAAGGGATGATGGAATAACCTTCATTCCGGACTCGTGCTCGTAAATAGCTTCATACACATCCGCCTTGTTTGCAAGAATGTGGTTTAAATTTACGGGAACTTCCGGAGAGCCGAGGCAAATTCCCACGTTTGGCGTTGACAGGTTTCCGTCGACCAGAAGGACGTTCTTGTTGAAAAAGTTAAGTGCAGCCCCGAGATTTATGGCTGTTGTTGTTTTTCCTACACCCCCCTTTCCCGAAGTTATGACAATTATTTTCTTCATTTTAATGCTGAAAATTTATACGGCAAAATTAGAATCTGAATTAATTCTAACTAAGAAGAAATTGTTTTGTGGCACTTATAAATTTTTCTAAACTCTCGGCGTATTCTTTCAGCTTTTCGAGATTTATGCTTATTTCTTCCCCTCTGTAAAAAACTTTTAGCGTTACATTTTTCCTGAACTCGCCTATTCTCTCTTTTCTCAGCTCCTCTATCTTCCTGAACATTTCATACATCTCTATAACCTTGAGAAAGTTCTTGTCTTTTTTGAACAGCTTTTTTATCTCATCTATTTTTTTTGTGGGATTTGCGGGGATTGCGGAAATCTTTTTTTTGGCTTTTGCTTTTTTCAGGATTTCATCAATGCTTGTTTCAATCATCTTGCGCCAGCGGAGAATCAGGTTTAATATCACGTCGCAGGTTTTTGTATATTTGAGGCTGACGTACAACAAATGGTCTGCGCTAATCTTCTCCTGAATTATGTCTTCCATAAGGTTCCCTAACATCTAATCAAATTAGAATTATAATGCAATAGGATTTCGGGCTTTTTATATTTTTCTCTACTTTTGAGTACTATAAATTTTATTTTAATTCTAAAATAGCCTCTGCCAAATCGCCTTTTGTTTTCTCCAGCGCCTTTTTTGCGTTGCTTTCGGAGCAATTTGCCCTCTGCATCACGATTTTTATATCCTCTTCGGAAAATAATTCTTCGGAATTTTCGGAAACATCGCCTGAAATCTGAAAGCTTTCCTGGTTTTGGATTTTTATTTTTGTCACGGACGGATTGTCAATGTTTATCTTGCTCCCGTCGCTTTTTTCAATCACAACCCTTTCAGCCTGGATTTCTTCCTGCGACATGCCCATCTGTTTCATTATCTCCTGCATTTTCTTTGGATTTAAATTCGGAAGCATTTTCGTTGAAATGTTGGGGATTATTTATAATTTTCTGTTAGTTTCCACCCGCTCAACTCCTTAAATTGTCCTCGCTTCGCTCGGATGTTATTCTAAGATTTTTAATGCAAAACCAAATTGTTATTTTTCTATGTTTAGTTATTATTTATTCGGTCAATTTAAGAAACTCTGCGAGCTGTTTTAAGGCGAGGTGAAGCCGAGCGTGCAGTCAGTAAATCATTCCAAGAAAAATTCTGAATGCAATTATCAAAACAACAAAGAGTATCACGTGTGTCGGCTTAAGGCTGAAAATGCTTGCGTACTCCTCATTAAACCTCATTAATCCCCCAAAACCGGAAGGGATGTTGATATTTGACTCCGCCATGAATAAATAAAAAATGAGAAGTTTTTAAAAGTTGTTGTGAGTTATGAATTTATGAATTTTAAAAGTATAAAAAACTGGAATGCTGATACTGAAAGGCTGATAACGGAAAAATGGAAGAAGTCAAAACAGTTTAATTTTAATCCGAAAACAAAAAAAAATGTTTATTCAATAGACACGCCCCCGCCTTATATTAATGCACCCATTCATGTGGGGCATGCCACTACTTATGCATATCAGGATTTTTTTGCAAGATACTGGAGAATGAAGGGATTTGAAGTTTTATTTCCTCTTGGATTGGACAGAAACGGGCTTCCTATAGAAGTGGGGGCTGAGAAGAAATTCGGGGTTTCGCCATTTAAGGTAGGAAGGGCAAAGTTTTTGGAATATTGTGAAAAACTTCTTAAGGAAACCTCCTTGGAATCTACGGACACTTTTGCAAAACTGGGAATTTCATTTAGCAATTATGAAAAAACGGAAGAGGTGGGAAGCGTTTATTTTACGGATGACCCCAAATATCGCGCCCTTACGCAGTCAACGTTTATTGATTTGTTCAAAAAAGGTCTGATTTATGAGGATTCAAGAATAAACAACTGGGATTCTCTACTTCAGACAACAATTGCTGATTCGGAAATTGAGTACAGGGATGTGGAATCCTGGTTTAATGATGTCAAGTGGAAAGTTAAGGAGACTGGGGAGGAAATTGTCATAGGAACCACGAGGTCCGAGCTTATGCCCGCTTGTGGAATGGTTATTTTTAATCCGAAAGACAAAAGGTACGGGCATCTTGAGGGAAAGACCGCAATCATGCCTCTCTTTGAAAAAGAAGTTCCGGTAAAATCGCATCCTCTCGCCCAGATAGACAAGGGAACGGGTTTGGTAATGATGTGTTCTGCAGGGGACTTAAGCGACATTCAGTTTTTTAGAGAGATGGGGCTGAAGCCAATCATTACAATCGATAAGGATGGAACTATGAATGAAAATGCGGGTTTTCTTAAAGGTATGAAAGTTAAGGAAGCCAGAGAAAAAACAATAAACGAGTTGAAGAAAAAGAATCTTTTAGTTAAACAGGAAAAAATAATGCACCGCACCCCATTTTCCGAGAGGTCAAATGCGGAAATAGAGTTTATTGAAATGCCGGAGTATTATGTTAAACAAGTGGAGATTAAAGATAAGATTAAGGCGGAAGCTAAAAAAATGGACTTTTTTCCGAAGACTTCAAGAAAAATTTTGGATGACTGGATAGATTCCATTTCAATTGACTGGCCTGTTTCAAGAAGGAGATTTTATGCAACAGAAGTTCCTTTATGGCATTTTAACGATTCCGACGGAAAAACAGTTTATGCCGTTCCGCCAAAGGGAAAGTATTATCGGCCATGGCATGAAAATGTTCCTCAAGATTCTGAGGTGTACAAAAATGGCAAAAAAATAGGAATGTTCGGGAATTTTAAGGAAAAGCCGTGGAAAGGTGATGAAAGAGTTGTTGACACCTGGTTTGACTCGTCAATTTCTGTGCTTTATATTTTGAGTTATGGCAAAGATGGAAATTTTTTCAAGAAATCTTATCCTGCAAGCCTTAGGCCGCAGGGGAAAGAGATAGTCAGGACCTGGCTTTACTATAGTTTGCTGAGATGCTATTATCAGACGGGAAAAATGCCTTTCAAAAATGTATGGATACACAATCATATTCTTGATGAGGAAGGAAGAAAGATGTCAAAGTCACTTGGGAATGTCATAGACCCGAAGGAAATTCTAAAAGACTACGGGGCGGAAGCGTTTAGGCTGTGGGCTGCAGGCGAGGGAGATTTGTCCAAACAGGATTTGTCATGCTCCAGAGAAAGAATAAAAGCGGAGCTTAAAACACTAAACAAGCTCCTGAACCTTTCAAGATTTGTCATGTTCTTTAAAAAACCGAAAAAGAAACCAGTACTTACGGAATTTGACAGACTGTTTGTTGATTACATGGAAGAACTCACTGAAAAGGCGGATAAGTCATACAGAGTTTATGATTTTCACAATCCCGTTTTAAGCCTGAGAAATTTTTTGTGGGGGATTTTTGCATCCCATTATGTTGAAATTGTAAAGTCAAGGGCATATAACACCGAAAAAAAATTCGGCGAAGATGAAAGCGATTCGGCAAGGTATACTTTGCATTTTTTGCTTGAAAGGCTCATTACTTTGCTTTATCCAGTCATTCCCCAAATCACTTCGGTAATTGCGGAAGAGAAGGGGATTAACCTTCTTGAAACTAAGTTTCCTAAAGCTGGAAAAAGAAAGTCCAACCTTAAACTAATTTGGGAGATAACAAATTTCAATAGCGAAGTCTGGAAAATGAAAAAAGAAAAGGGGATAAGCTTAAGAAATGCAATTCACGGAATTAAAATTCCCAAAAACCTGAAAAAATTTGAAAAAGATTTGGCAACAGCACATAATTTGAGTTGATTAATTATATAAATGCTTTTTTTCTAATTAGAAAATGATAATGAGCAAGCAGGAGCTTGAGGATTTGCTTGAAAAACTCGGAGATTACAAGGGAAGGCAGACGGAGCTGATAACAGTGTACATACCTGCAGGATATGATGTCAACGCCGTGCAGCGCCAGTTGGAGGCGGAGAAAGGCACAGCAAAGAACATAAAATCCACGGCAACGAGAAAGAACGTTTCCGAAGCATTGGAAAAAATCGTCCGTCATCTTAAAACGCTGAAAAAAACTCCCGAAAACGGACTGGCGATTTTTTGCGGAAACATTTCAAAAGTTGAAGGGCAGACTGACTTGCATCTGTGGGATGTCGAACCCCCCATGCCTTTGAATACAAGGCTTTACAGATGCGACAAGGAATTTGTTCTTGATTCGCTGAAGGCAATGCTTGAAGTCACGGAAGTTTTTGGGTTGCTTGTGATGGACAGGAAAGAAGCCACGATTGGGCTTTTGGAAGGGAAGAGAATAGAAGTTCTGCAGAAAATGACTTCTGGAATCCCGAGCAAAGTCAGGGCGGGGGGACAAAGCTCTCAGAGATTCCACAGGATTACAGAAGGTTTAACCAAGGAGTTTTACAAGAGGATTGCCGACGGGATGAAAAAAATATTTTTTGAAATGCCCAAATTAAAAGGGATTCTTATAGGCGGACCCATTCCGACAAAGGATGAGTTTGTTGATGGAAATTATCTTGTGACTAAGCTCAGGGAAAAAGTCATCGGCGTGATTGACATCGGAGATGCCGACGAGTCGGGATTGAACGAGCTTGTCGTGAAATCTCAGGACATTCTTGCAAGCCAGGAAATGATGAAGGAAAGAAAGATACTTGAGAGATTCTTTGAAAAACTCGGAGAGAATCCTGACATGGTTGTTTATGATGAGAAGGATGTAAGAAAAGCGCTGGAATACGGCGCCGTAGAAACCCTCATACTCTCCAAAAAACTTGGCAAGAAGCTTTTAAGCGAAATGAGAAAACTTGGAGAGGGAATTTCCTCAAATGTTCATATTGTTTCCACCGAAACCACGGAAGGGGAGCAGTTCTGCAACCTTTCCGGAATGGGGGGAATTTTGAGGTTTAAGATTTAACGGACTTTTTATTCCAAATCTTTTTGGCTATATCTGCATTTACCTGCAGGAAACTTCCCACTCCTGCAATCGCAATAACAAAAACAAATATTTTTCCAAGGGGGTTCAGGTAGTAAAGAAAGATAGATATCAATGCAGCCCATATTCCCACACACCAGGGGCATACAAGTATTTCATGGACTGTCCTTCCAGGACCCTTTTTAATCCCGCTGAAAAAATCCCTTAAAAAGGATGTTACTTTGTCCTTTGCGAAGAGCCTTATCATCCTGAATGTTGCGACGGAAATAACAAAGATGTCAAAAACTCCTGTTTTTGTGACAATTGAAGGATTTTTCCCAAGAAGGTAATTTCCCATAAGCAGGAAAACCGCGAGAAACAACACAATTGACAAAAGATTCCATAAATCCTGCTCTTTTTTCATATTTTAAAAATGAGAATGATGTTTAAATGCTTTCTGCACAAGAGTTTTAAATCTCTTTGGCTTGTGAATGTTATGGAAGAATTTAAGGACGATTTGAAAAAACTTGAGGCGATTTTTTTTGTTTCAGGGAGATTTCTTTCTATGCAAGAGCTGATTTCCTTTTCGGACATAAATCCAATCATGATAAAGGAAATGATAAAAGAGCTGAAGAAAAAATACAACGCTCTTGATTCCGGAATCGAGATAGTAGAGAAAGGGGGATTGTGGAAAATGGATGTCGGCAGGAAGTATTCCGACGTGATAAACCGGATGGCCACGGGAAGCAGCGAGTTTTCCAAGTCGGAGCAGCAGACTCTTGCGATAATTGCGTACAAACAGCCAATAAAGCAGTCTGTCTTGGTAAGGATAAGAAGCAACAAGGCTTACGAGCACATAAAAAAATTTTCTGATTTGGGGCTGATAAAAAAGAAACGTTCCGGAAGAAGTTACGAGTTGAGCCTGAGCGATGATTTTTACAACTATTTCAATCTTGGAGACTCCGAAAAGAAAAACATACTTGAAGAGCTAAAACGGGAAGAATAAAAGCAATGAAAATCATAAATTTGCGGAACTTAATCGTTTCCCACCCACCAACCCAATCCAGAAATCATGGAAATTCCAAAAATCTGACACCTAAAATGTTAACTATATCCCTGAATTTCTCACAATTATCAATCATTGCATTACCTTTTTGCCAGACTGCATCAGAATTAAATTACGCCTGCTGTAAATAAAAATGACTAACGCGCTTACAATAACTTACTTTGTTTACATGTTTATTGCGATTTATTTTCTTTCGCTGTTTGCAATAACTTTTTTCCAAAACAGAAAAGAAATATTTTTGGTGCCAAAGTCAAAAAAAAGTTTCTCCGTTTCGGTGCTGATTCCCGCATTTAACGAGCAGGACAGCTTGGAGGAAACCGTTGAATCCGTTCTGAAAACAGATTACAAAAATCTCATGGAAATAATAATAATAAATGACGGCTCAACGGACAACACGCTCAAAATTGCCCGCGGGTTGCAGAAAAAACATTCAAATATTATTGTTTTGAACAAGAAAAATTCGGGAAAAGCAGACTCTTTGAATCATGCCTTAAAGATTGCGAAAGGGGAGCTTGTTGCGGTT
>CAZLQA010000014.1:0-14345 GCA_964561665.1 Candidatus Woesearchaeota archaeon | reverse complement strand
AAGATTTTACCAATAAGCGATTACGCATACGCTTCGCGAAACACTGAACATACCAAGATTTTACCAATAAGCGAACACAGTGAGCCTTTTGTTTAATAAGTCAATAAAAATTCTGAATTTCTGAACAAAGCCATATATACAAGAAAGCTTTTAAATCAAGATTATCTAAGCAACAAATAAGATGAAATTCTGCCCTAAATGCGGAGCGGTCCTCGTGCAAAAAACGAAAAACTTCGGATGCCCGAGATGCAATTATTCCACAAAGGAAAAGGTAAAGATTAACGCCACCGAAAAAATAAGCGAAAAAAAGGAAGTTGCTGTGATAAAAAAAGACAAGGGGAACCAGACTCTTCCCGTGACTGCCGCCACTTGTAAAAAATGCAAAAACAACGAGGCTTATTTTTGGACAATCCAGACACGCGCAGGAGACGAGGCAGAGACAAAATTCTTCAGGTGCACAAACCAAAAATGCGAGTATACATGGAGAGAATACCGCTAAAACAATTCCTAATTTAGAGGGATAATCAATTTTCCTCTGTTATCAGAGTTACTTCCAGATTTCCTTCTGGAATTTTTCCCCTTGCAAAAAATGATTCCATGTGCACCCTATACACTATTATTAAACCCTCAACATAAGCCGCAAAATCAGGAGAAAGTCCATCAAGAAATTCTTGTCCATGCTTAGTACCATCATCTAAATTTTTAACAACTACTTCCCTGCCTTCATAAGATACAGAAATGTGTATGTCAAATTTGTAACAGGCTCGTTATTTAAATATTTCTATGATATTTTTCTGTTTTCAATAACATTCTTTGATTTCGTTGCAAGAACAAAAAGCGAGAGCATGAAAAGCCCGTAAAGTATGAAAATGTACTTCATAGGCAAAAACAAAAGCAAAACAGCCGCCGGAATCTTTCCGAATATCAGCCCCGTTTCAATCGCAGTATTGTAAGGCCCGTAATACCTGTTCTCGTCTTTTTTTGTCTTTAAAACATCAAAGAAATACGCCTCAGTCGTGGGTTCAAGCATCGCAATTCCTATGCTCCCTACGACAAGCAAAACCAATATCAGAACCAGGCTGTTCAAAAAGAAGGATATGAATGCAACCATCGCCACGATAAAATATCCTATCTGGAACAGCACTCTTGTGCCGTATCTTCCGGCGAAATTTGAAAATGGGTACTCAAGAAGTATCAGCGGAAGCGCCGTGAAAAACAGGAACACACCTATCCACATTTCGTTCATGCCGCTGTCATACATCATCAAAGGAATATAAATGTAAATCAAAGACCACCACAAAGTCACTCCCGCCGAAATAAAGTAAATAATTGTCCTGTTTTTATTTTTGAAAAAATTGAAGAAATTTTCCAGGACATTGTCTTCCGTTTCTTTCATGATGTTGTTGTCGGAAAACTTTGCTCTTCTGAAAAAAAAGAACCCAAGAAGCATCACCCCTGCGGACATAAGGAATATTATTGGAATGCCAAAATTTGCGGCGACAATACCGGCAATCAGGGGTCCTATGACCCATGAGATATTTGTAAAAGTATATATTAATCCTTCGTTTCTTGAAAGATATTTTTTCTTGGATTTGTCCTTGACGATTATTCCGAAGCTGGTAGACCTGAGAGAATACAAAACCACCATGGCAATCATAAGCATTACAAAAGGAACAAGCCCTTTATTCAGGGAAATAAGAACATAAACCACAAACGTAAGAAGCAGGGCGTACGAGTAAAGAACCGCCTTGTTTTTTCTTTCAATTAATGGAACGAGAACAAAAAAAGAGATGAATGAGACAAGTGACAGGAATCCAGAGAAAAAACCGACGAGAGAAGGATTATGAAGGAAACTTTCAATGTAAACCGCCCATATTGTATCAACAAATGACAGCGACAATGCAACGAGAAAAGTCACGAAAGAGAGCTTCGCCATTCCCGTAAGAAGCCACGCTCCGCTCCTCTTTTTCACCAAAAGACCCATAATCATATGCGGATTTTATGATTTAAAAACCAATCTAAAATTTTAAAAGATTGATTTTCATAAGAGAATATAACGGCTCCGTAGCTCAGCCTGGCAGAGCACTGGACTCTTATCGTATGGGGACAAAGTCCCCCTGACAAGTCACCCCATAAGGAAAGAGGGATTTTCAAACACCTCGACGAAAATCCTTTTGGAGTTGGATAAGAGAGACATCCAGGTGTCGGGGGTTCAAATCCCTCCGGGGTCATTTTTATTTTACAATCCCTAAATGCCTATTAAAAAAATAATTGTCATTATCCATTCTCCAATGGAGATATTAAAAATTTTAATTATCTTATTAATCTCTCCTCTTAAATCTTTGAACATTGAGAATTAGATTTTGTTTTAATATATAAATGAGATTTATGATTTTTAATGAGTAATTTTTAGCAAGTAAATTACCTTTTATGCTTAAAAAATTCAATCATCTAAACTTTCTCATACCTTCCAACCATCTCTGCCTGTTCAATTATATGCCCTTTCATAGCCAGTTCAATTTCTTTCTTTGTCGCGCCTTCGCTTAAATCAAGGATTTTGCCAAGCGCATAAATCTTGAAAAAATACCTGTGCTCCCCGTCAGGAGGGCACGGACCACCATAACCCTCACTTCCAAAACTCGTCATGCCCTGAATTCCATTGGGTTCTTCATTCTCGGAAATTAAACTTGTTTTGGGAGGAATGTTAAAAACAACCCAGTGAACCCACATCCCGGAAGGCGCGTCGGGATCGTCCATTATCAAAACCAGTGATTTCGCATCCTTGGGAACATTTGAAAATTCCAAAGGAGGACTTGCATTTTCGGAATCGCAGGTGTATTTGCTTGGAATTTTCCCGTTGTTTTTGAATGCAGGGCTTTTTATTTCCATTTTATTGCCTGAAAAGAAAAAGAAAGTGACAATTAAAAGAATTGCTATTGTTAATGTTAAGACAAAATAACCTGTTTTTCCCACATTGAAAAGAAGCATAAAAATTATTTAAAACTTTCATCTTGGATATTGACAATTAACAAACATTCGTTTCAAATTCAATCAGGGGCGTGGAATTCTTAACTATCTTACTACTGACTGTATGTTCTCAATAGCGTCTGCGACTTCTTTTCCTTTCTTGGTCAGCTGTATCACCTTTATCCGCCCCCTTTTTTCAAAAACAACCAACCCAAGCTCTTCCAAAGTCTGAAGGATCTTCACCGCGTGGCTGTATGTGCAGTCAACTTCCTTGGCCAAAATGCTTCCGTACCTCATCCTTGAATTTTTTTTCAAAGACACCAGCATCATCGCCGGCTTTCTCCTGAAAAAGATATCAAAGTTTTCTTTCATTTTATTTAACATGTATAATCAAACAAATATATCACAAAGTATATTACTTTTAAACCTTTTGCAAACAAATTAAGGAGTATTTGATAGTAGTTAAATAATGGAAAAATTTTTAAAGAATTATTTTTTAAGAAAAATATGAAAGCAAAAAACAGGAAATCGGGAAGAATTAGAGAATATACTTTTTATGGAATAGTAATTTCAGCAGTTATATCATTAGGGATAATAGGTTACATAGCATTGGATAGTATTGCTAAACAGAAAGAATGGGGGATATACAACCCTTCCCATAAACAGCACATCGAGAGAAGTTCGGGCATAGAACAAAAATGCCGGGAAGGAGACCTTAAAAAACAGGCAAGATGCCGTATGGGTATTCCAGACGAGAGAGATTAGAACGAAGAACCCAATCACGCAGCCAATAAACCTTATTAACCTGAATTTTTTCTAATTTTTATTAATAAATAAAATGGAAAACAAAAAAACAAAAATCCTCGCGGTCGGGGACCTGCACAGCGATGAAAGGCTGATAAAAAAGCTCGCGGCGAAAGCTGAAAAGGAAAACGTTGACATCGTGATTCTAACGGGAGATTTGACATTTTTTGAGGAATCAACCAAAAATATTGTCGGCCCTTTTCTGAAAACCAAAAAGCAGGTGCTGATTATTCCTGGAAACCACGAGTCTTCCGCCACGGTTGATTTTCTTGCGGAATATTACTCAAATACGAAAAACATTCACGGATACTTTTTCATAAGAAACAACCTCGGAATTTTTGGGGCGGGCGGGGCGGATATGGGAGCGCATCAGCTTAGAGACAAGGAAATTTTCAGCCTTCTTGAGAAAGGGCATGAGAAAGTAAAGAACCTTGAAAAGAAAATAATGGTTACTCACATGCACCCGAGCAAGACAAAGTCGGAGTTCTCCGGTTTTCCAGGCTCCGATTCCATAAGGAAAGCCATAGAAAAATTCCAGCCCGACATAGCGGTTTTTTCGCACATCCACGAAGCCTCCGGCACAGAAGACATGATAGGAAAGACAAGGGCGATTAATGTAAGCAGAAAGGGAAAAATCTTCGAGATTTAATATAAAGGCAGTTAGTCTTCAATACAACTAAACTTAAAAAGGTAATTTTAAAATCTCTTTTATGGACACCAAAGATTTAAGTTTAATAAATGAACTTTTCTCAAGAATTTTTAAACTCCCTCAAAAAAATGATAAAGGAACCAGAGAACTGGAAGAAGTGCGCAGATTTCTTTCCGAAGAAGTTACATACGACTATGACGCCATAACTTACGACAGAAATGGGAAGGTAGTAGGTGTAAAAGACAGAACACCTGACGAAGTCGCAAAAGATAGAAAAGCAAGTTGCATGGGCGGCGTGTTTTATGCCGCAAGAAAATTAAGAAATTATTTTGGCGAAGAAATGATCAGCATGTCTCCATTAGTTCAAAGAAGAGACAGAAAGGGCAGATTTTCTAAAATTAGAAGAGGGCTAGCTCACGGAATGTATCTTTTTAACACAAATGGACTTTATGGAGCAATATCGGTGTCAAGAGAACCCTTGCTAAGATACATACCTCCGGTACATCCACATTTGGAAAGTCTTGTAATATCCGAGGAAATACTAAGGGGATACAACAGATTAGCCAAGTTAAGAAGAGAAATTTTTTTGGGAATTTTATTTTCCAGAGAAAAGATTAGAGATGTATTCCCTTATTACGATTGCAACACAAAACCAAACGATGAATTTAGAAAAAAAGTGAAAATAAAGATGATTAAATTCAGCAATGGAAAAAGAAAATCCCCCGAGTTTAGAAAATATCTTGAAAAGGTTTTAGCTTTAGATTAAACTCCATACAAATAAACATCTCCGTCTTTTTTCTTCAGTTCAAGGTTTGGAAATTTCCATATGTTTGAAACAACTCTGCTTCCTGAAGGCAATTCCCTCTTGAGCTTTTCCCCGAGCTTCCCCATGATGTTTCCTATCTGGAAAACACAAACAACATTAAATTCTTTCAGGTTTTGTGTCCAAAAATCTTTCCAATGGATAAACGCTTTATTTTCAAGATTCATTTTCCTTATTTTTCTTCTTGAATACCAAACCAAAAAAGGGTTTATCTCAAATCCGTGGCTCTCAATTCCCTTTTTTGCAAAAGCAATAACAATTTTTCCATTTCCGGAGCCCAAGTCTGCAACTTTTTCATTTTTTTTAACTTTCGCGAAATAAATCATTTTCCTCATAGTTTTGGAGTCTGTCGGCTCAAAAGGAGCACCGTAAAAAAACATCGACAGAAGCATCAAAACCAAGACTGCAAGAACCAACAACAGGGATAATATGGTAAAATTAATCATTTCCAGCATCATTTCAGGGAAAACCCGGCATAAGTTTTATATGTTTTGTTTTCACAAATTCTAAAAACTTAAAAACCTTCTTCTTAAGATACAAAAATGCGCCGCAAACAAAAGAAAACCAAAGAAGAAAAAACCGCCGAGAGTTTTTTCCCTGTAGGCGAGGAAGACATCAAGTATGCTGTTGAAAAAGTGGAGAGAAAAATAGGCGAATCCGAGCTCCAAAAAGTGGAAAAAGAAGGAACTAAAAAGAGAAGAGGAACTTCAAGAAAACCCTCGGGAAAAACAGGGAAGATTTCAAAACGAAGGGAAACAAAATTCTCACCGCCGAAAGTAACACTGAAAAAAGGGGGCTACGAGCTTGTCATAACCGAGAAACCCCAGGCTGCTTTGAAACTTGCATCCGCCCTTGGGAAATATGAAAAAAGAGGTGTGGGAGTCCCATATTACGAAGTTGAGAGAAACGGCGAAAAAATCGTTGTCGCCTGCGCAGTGGGGCATTTGTTCACATTAAAGCAAAACAAGGCAGGACAAGAGATACCCATTTTTGAAATTTCATGGGTTCCTAATTTTCTCGCAAGAAAAAAGGATTTCACAAAAAAGTATTATGACACCCTTGTAAAGCTTGCAAAAAACGCTGGAAGCGTGACAATAGCAACAGACTATGACATAGAGGGAGAAGTCATAGGATTCAATGTCGTGAGATTCATATGCAACCAAAAAGACGCGAACAGGATGAAATACTCCACTCTTACGGAAAAGGAGCTTAATGATTCCTATGAAAATAAATCAAAAAGCATAGCCTGGGGGCAAGCGATTGCGGGAGAAACGAGACACTATTTGGACTGGTTTTACGGAATAAATCTTTCAAGAGCATTGATGAACGCCATAAAATCCCTCGGAGCCTTCAAGATAATGTCAATAGGCAGAGTCCAGGGGCCTGCATTAAAATTAATTGTCGACAAGGAAAGGCAAATCATGGCTTTCAAATCAAAGCCATATTGGCAGGTGTTCATATCCCTTGATACAGATGAAAAAATCGAACTGAAATTAAACAAGGACATTTCAAAATTCTCGGATTTAAAAAAATTCGACAGCCTCAAGGGAAAAATTGCGGAGGTTACAACCGAAAAAAAGGAGCAAATAATTCCTCCAAATGCCCCTTTTAACCTTACAACCTTGCAGACAGAGGCATACAATCTTCACGGAATTACGCCCTCGAGAACATTGCAAATCGCCCAAAGCCTTTACCTCTCGGGATTGATATCATACCCAAGAACTTCCAGCCAAAAGATTCCTGCATCGATAAACTACAATGAAATATTGAAAACTGTTGCAGAAAGATTCAATGCTGAAAAGCTCATTACAAAGAAAAACCCCGTTGAGGGAAACAAAACAGACCCGGCGCATCCTTCAATTTATCCGACGGGAAATTTCCAGATACTTGCGGGAGAGGATGAAAAAATATACAATTTAATCCCAAAAAGATTCCTTGCCCTGTTTTGCGACAATTCGGTGATTGACAACAAGAAAATCATTGCAAAGATAAACAATTTTGCATTTGCGTTAAACGGGTTGGCAATAAGAAAAAAGGGTTGGATGGAGATTTATCCCGTGAAACTGCAGGAAAAGGAAATTCCTGATGTCAGCGGAAAGATAAAAATCCTTAAAGTCAGGACGGAGGAGAAGCAAACGCAGCCCCCGAGAAGATATTCTCCCGCTTCAATCCTTTCCGAGTTGGAGAAAAAAAATCTCGGAACAAAGGCCACAAGATCGATGATTCTTGAAACATTGTATGACAGGAATTACATAAAAGAAAGAAGCATTGAAGCCACCCCCTTGGGAATGTCGCTGATTGAAACCCTTGAAAAGTCTTCCCCCATAATAATTGACGAAAAGCTGACAAGAAATTTTGAAGTTGAAATGGATTCAATAGTGGGACTGAAAAAAGGATTTGAGGAGAAGGAGAAAGCAATTATTGAAAAAGCGAAGGAAACCATAAAAAAAATCGTTTCCCAGTTCAAGGCAAAGGAAAAGGAAATTGGAGAGGAACTTCTCAGCGCAAACTCGGAGTTCAACGAGCAAAGAAGAAAAGAGAACGTTCTTAACGAATGCCCCGTATGCAAGAAAGGCAGCCTAATAATAAATTACTCGAAGAAAACCAGAAAGCATTTTGTTGCCTGCAATGCATACCCTGCATGCAAGAACACCTACTCGCTGCCGATGGGCATGATAAAAAAATCTGAAAAAGTCTGCGAGTCCTGCAAATGGCCGATGGTTATGAGAGTAATGAGGGGAAAACGCCCGTGGGAATTCTGCTTCAATCCCGAGTGTGAAAAAAACAAAGAAAGAATTGAGGAGTACAGGAAAAAGAAAGAAGCCGAGGGGAAACAACAGGCATAAAATCGCCTTGCTCCCTGCCCCGCTAGGAATTAATATTTTAAATTGTCTAGCGTAAACACTCGGCTTTACAACAATAAAAAATAACCATCCAAAAATTAATTTGTTTTTGCATTAACATTTAAAGGGAGGTTAAGCGAACGCAGTGAGCCTTTTGTTTAATAAGTTGAAAACAACAAGAAACATTCTAATAATCCCCTAGCCATTTTTCACAAACTTAAAAGTAAGGCATATAAAAATAAGAAATATAAACAAAAAACAAAATTATCTTCTCCTTCTTCTGCTGCCTCTTCTTCTAGCTGTCCTTCCGCTGCCAGAATTTTTGCTTCCGCAGAAAAGCCCGTTGCATTTGCGGCAGAATAAAGAGTGTATCAGTATCAACGCGGCAGAAACAACGACTATCCACCACGATACTGCATATGAAAAGATTTGCGTGGGCCAAATTACGAATACCAAAATCAAAACAGCCAGTAATCCTTCAACCCACCTGCATCCGTGTTCCATTTTCACCTCCTTTACAACAACAAGCAACAAGTCCTTATAAACCTTATTCAAAACATATTTTGGTTAACAGGAGGTTTCTGTTTAATTTTTGTTTAAAATGGCTCACCTTGCTTGCGATTAATAAAATAACTAACTAAAAAAAAATAATAATCTTTAAATATGAATATTGTTTAATAGAAAAATAACTAGAGACTCTAATGAGATATTTAGTTATGATCCTGCAACAGGGGAAAAAGAAACCGTTGCAGAATTTGCTAAAAGATTTTACATTCAAATGTCTACTCTAAACTTAGGAGAAAGAAATCCGATAAAAAGAATTTGTAATCTTGCCAGAAGAGTTGTTATGAAATGTGTACCGGCAGAACATCATCACAGACTAAGAGAAGAGTATTATCAAAAACTAAGAGAAGCACACTTGGAGAGGACATCAAAGAGCACAGTAAATGGTATTCCCTCTCAATCAATATAACTAAAACCAGCTGCTCAGTTTTTTCTGCGTCAGAACATCGTTCAAAACCCTGCTTTTTTTCAGAATATTCGGCGCGTTGAATTTGAACTTTATTTTTCCAATCTGGTTTGCGGCGTTCATAAGTTCCTCCCTGCTTTGAAATTCCATTTTCCTGTTCAAAGATTTCCTTACGCTTTCCCTTACAACCCATACTCCAAGAGCAGCCCAATAGCTGGGAGTTTCTATTCTTATCGCAATCACCGAAGCCTGCCTCTTCACGCTGTTAAGATATTCCAATATCGGAAGCCTTGTCGCGTAATATCCTCCAGACGTGTTGCTTGCATATTCCTTTCTCCCAAAATAATCCTCAAAATCCGTGGACGCCTTTATTTCTGCCGAGGGATTCCATGAGCTTCCAGGCAGGTAAAGTTCAAAAAGCTCAAAGCTGAAAACATTTGGAAAAAGCATGATAAGATACTGGTTTCCCATGAACTCCCCGAAAAATAATTCATAATTTTCTATCATCTTAAAGTCCCTCACATTTAGGAGGAGGGATTTTCCTATCGTGTCATCCGTTGCCGTGATAGACCATCTCGTGGGAACCAGCTTCTTCCCTGTCCTTTGCCCGAGAACGCCCACGCTCAAAATCTTGCTTAAGGTATATTCGCTAAACTTTTTTTTGTAGAGATAATTAATTGCCTCGCTCGCCTTTATGTCGTCATTCATGACTTTTTCAACTCTCCTGTGAATTCTTGCATTTCCCGTGATTCTTGCTTTTTTCAAACTTCCCCTTATCCCATGGGGTGTCACGATTCTGTCCTTTTGGCTTTCAAAGCTCAGCTTGTTTTTCAGTTCAATCTCAATGTCAACGGGCTTTGAAGCAACGGCAATTTCCTGTGCAATCGCGAGAAATCTTTTTTTCATCCTTGAATCTGCAACGTTTGAGCGAAATCTTGAATTCAATAAATTTTCCCTCAGTTTTATCACGTCATTTATCTGAAAATTATTCTCGCTCCAGAACTTCACATCATCATAAAGCCATGCATTGTCATCCCTGTCCAAGGGGCTTAAAATCCCAACATTAACAAGAGGGTACTTCAGTCCCGAGCCGATAAAGACGCTCGGAGGAGAATTGCTGTCCAGCTTTGAAATATTCTGAATATTGCGGAATTTAAAATTGGTGTCCGCAATTTTTTTAATCACTTCGAACTTTATGTTTTCCATCTCAGAAAAAAAGAATAGGAGTTTATATTTTTTGTTGATTAAATCCACCCCTTGCGGAATATTCCCTTCTCCCTTATCTCAAAATTCATTTCCTTCTGGGGCAGACTGCGGTGCTTGAGCAAAACGGCTTTCCTTTTCCTTCCTTCAGCCTTTAGTTCAATTATGCATTTGCTCCAGTATTTCATCAAATCCCCTCCCACAAAATTTGCTTCTTTCTTGACGCCTTTTCTAAGCTCCTCATCAGTAAGAAACTCCCTGTATACCTGGTTTGTGATTATCACAGGAATATTTTGCTTCCTTGAAATCTCCGAAAGAACTTTCATCTGCTGTGCAACCTCGTTGTTCAGTTTTCTCACTGCGTCTTCTCCTTCCTTTGCAGATTCTCCAAGAGCAAGCCTGTAAAGAGTCGCCATGCCGTCAATCACAACAAGAGAGACATGCTCTTTTTTCAGATTATTCAAAATCTGGGTAAAGTTTTTTTTCTGCTCGTCAAAACTCGTCGGGGAAAGCAAAAGAATGTTTTTTGCCGCATTTTCATACGCAATTTCGGTGTCCGAGGAGAGAATCTGCTTTACCCTCTCCACGCTGAATCCCCCTTCCGTGTCCACAAAAAAAACCTTGTTCCCTTTCTTTGCCTGCGAACAGGCTACTAGAATGCAGAAATTGGTTTTCCCCGAACCCGGAGGCCCCGCAATCATCGTGATGACATCTTTCTCATACCCCCCATAAAGCCACTTGTTCATATCAAAGCTTCCTGTGGAAATCTTTTCAGTCTTTTGCATTCAATACAAAAACCGGGGAAATTAATAAGTATTATTATGATGTAAAATACGCGCGGATTTGCTTATTTTTAACAACCTCGCTACCGTCCAAATAAATGTAATTGATAACCAGCAAGAAATTTATTTCAGCTTTTTAAAATCAGCCTCAATCTTTTCCAGCTCTTTTGTTATCGCCTTGACAGCATCGTCAATCGCCTTTTTTGCCGTCTTTCCTTTTGTCCTGACAGTAAGAACGGGCTTTTCCGTGGGATGCTTACGTTTCCAGGCGGCAAAGCTCACGGAAGAATCATTGTTAAGGTAAACCCTCAAAATCTCTGCAATTGTCAGGCTTGAAACTTCCAGCTCGATTTCATCCTTTGAGCTTTTAAGAACATTAATTTCCATGAGAAGAAAATCAAAATTTAATTTATAAAGGTTTTGATATGGTACTTTGTTGAAAAAGTCTATTTCTTCCAAGTATAGACTTTAAATTTAATACGATTAACTGCTTCATTAGACGTGCTTCCTTCAGTTTTTCCGCCAATACCAAGAACTTCAGCACCCATTCTCCCAGAAGTCTCTTTTTTAGAAACTACTGCTAAATCAAATTCAATATAACCCTCAGTTAAAGAATTCTTAAGATAGCTCCTAAATTGTTCATTATCAGATTCTGCTACACCCTCATTTACTTCTTTCAATATTGTTTTAATAAATTCTTTGACTTCCATCCATATACCTAATCACAATAATTTATTTTTATATTAATTTTTTATCAATCACGAGCGAAGCGAGTCGCTTGGGATTCTTTTAGCCAACTCAATTTCATCAAGGCATCTCTTCGTCTTTTTTCCTTTTCATTTCCTGCAAATCCGCAATTGTCAGTTTCTCGGGGTTTTTCAGGTCAAGTTCCTTGCCGCGGGAATCTCTTTCCTGCATTTCTTCGTCCTCAAACAACGGCTTTTTCATCCGTCCGCCTTCGGTTTTCTCCTGCTCTGAAGACTCCTTTCTTATCTGGATTCCGAGAAACTGCTCAAGTTTTTTTATTATGCCCATATTTTTAGGGACATATCCTTTCTCAATCAGCTTAATGACTCTTTCCGGCTCGTGAATTTCCCTGGCCAGTTTTTCCTGTGAAAAGTGCTTGTGCCTCCTTCCTCTGAGAACAACCCAATGAAAATTGTATACAAGGTCTTTTTTTGCTTCGGCGTCATTCCTGAAATCGCGCGTGCCTCTTTCAAAAGTCTCGTCAACAATTTTTTTCAGCGACGCGTTCTGCGGTGTTTTTTCAGAAGGATTTTTTATGTTCTCACCGTATCCTGAAACTTTCAGCATCCTTTCATAAACACCCTGCTCCTTTTCGGGATTAACGCCGCTTTTTTGGCTTAAAAGAGGCAGGTTCTCCTTTCCATAGCACCTGCCGCAAATTTTCATAATTCCTTCAGGGGAAATAACCTCAAAAAGCAAGGTTCTTGTCTCCGGAGCGTGGCATTTAAAGCATTCTTCCATGAAAAACCAAGAATACTCCTATTTTTTAATATTTGTATTGTAAAGCATTTATTTCAGCTTTATTTAATAATTAATTTTTATCTAAGATGTCTCGCTCTTGCAATAAAAAACACCGAATAAATTTGTATAATTTGATAGAAATCATATCAACCAAACATTTAAGGTTTTTAGATTAGATTTTTTCAAGGGTATTATTCCAAATAACCTTTAAGCTCATCAAAAGTCTGGTGCTCGTATAAAACAGATTTCTCATTTATAAGCACGGCAGGAAATTCCTCTACTCCGTAGCTCTGCAAAAGGTAATCCAGCGAAACAATATTCTGGTCAACAGCTATGGGTATAAGCATGACATTATCCCCTTCTTCAGTCTTCAAATCCCTCAAAATCTTGCTCCAAACCACCTGCTTTGATTTTTTCCCGATATCATCAGTGTTATACTCGTAAAGGTATACAAAAGTGTTGACGTTTCCGCATTTCTTTTTGACATCAATAATGTTCATCCAAAGCAGAGTTCTCAGCATGTCATACTTTCTATGAAGGGTTTTGAGAGAATCCGTAATCTTGCTGGACTCCTCATATTTTTCAAGCTCAACCGCCTCGTCATATATCTGATTCGCAAAATTGATGTTTGCAAGCTTCAAATCCTCGCAGGAGACGCGCGGATTGTCAGAAAGCTTCCCAATCGCAAATGAGTCATACAGAGAAGTTTCGGATTTGTAAAATGAAATGCTCGTGTTGTCAACGCGCATCTGCTCAAGATAAACCCCTAACACGAGTCCAAGAAACATGAAAAGCAGCGCAAGAAAAAACGCCTGCCAAAAAACATGTTTCTTGTTTTCAAGTCTTTTTATCGCCATGAATATTTTCCTCTTATAAATTTGTACAATGAAACCACAAGCACAGCGGGCCTGAGCAAAATGTACACCAATGAATAAAAAACCACGCTAAAAAACTTTTCCTTTTCTCCTATGCGCCGGTTTACAAACTTAAGCGCAAAGAAAACAAACGCCATCCCGAGAACAAAGAGAACAACTCCGAGAAAGTTCAGAACCGAGGGATTAAAGTTCACGTCCTGAAGGGAGAGGAGATATGTGTTTGCAGTTATTGAATAGTTTGTTAGGAGGTATGAATAAATAATTCTCCGCAAAAACCTGTATATAAAAATCCCCAATCCGAAAGTTCCCAAAACCAAAGACAATGAGAAGAAAGGAATTATAAAATACCCGAGCATGCCTTTCCTGAACCAGCAATTCCTGTATTTCAATATACATTGCAATCCGCCGATGTTCCACCTTATTCTCTGCTTGAACCATTTTTTCAAAGTGTCAGGAACAACAGTTGAGGATTTTGAAACGAAGGACATCCTCACCTTATACCCTTCATGAATCAGGTGCCATGTGGCTTCAATGTCCTCTGTCATGTTTTTTTTGTCAAACCCGTTTATTTTTTCAAGGGCGGATTTTCTGTACAACGCCATAGGCCCTGGAGTTACATATATTGAATCCAGAAAATCAAGAAGTTTTCTTGTGAAAGCAATGACTTTATACTCGATTGCCTGCATATTTTTAAGGAAGTTGTCCCTTTTCCTCACGAGAATTCTTGTCGTCACGGCGCCCGTTTTTTCATCTTCGAAATAGCCCGCCATTGACGTTATTGCACAGCTGTCCGGGAACGAATCCGCATCAACAACCGCAACAAGCTCCCCTTTAGCTTTTGAGATTGCATAATTCAGTGCGGCAGCCTTGCTTCCCTCATTTTTCTTGTCAAAAACAACAACCTTTGAGTATTTTTTTTCCAGTCTTTTTGCAATTTTCAA
>CAZLQA010000013.1:13145-15364 GCA_964561665.1 Candidatus Woesearchaeota archaeon | reverse complement strand
AATCCGCAAGGATTTACCTTGATTTCTTGCGTAATCGCTTATTGGTAAAGTTCTGGTTATTCAGTGTCTGCCGAAGCGTATGGCTAATCGCTGAGTGAGTCATTTCATTTAATAATCCAACAAAAAATAAGGACATTCTAAACAAAAATTATATTATAAAATCTTAATTCTTAATCCCTTCGCTAACAATCGTGTTCAAATCCCTTATCATCATTTTCAACGTCTCGCCGTCCATCCCGTGAATCTTTGCCCCCGACTCGATTGTGTCAAAACTTGAAAAAGAGCAGCCGACGCAGTGCAGCCCGTATCCCAAAAGAATCGGAATAACCTCCGGATTTTTGTCAATCATACCATTAAGAATCGTTTTTTTCGTTATTTTTTGTTCAGTTTTGTTTTCCATTTTCGTTTTATTGTTATTTTTAATCATCGTGGCAGCAGATGGAATTAAACCCCCATCTCGCAGTTGATGAGGTTGCGTGCATTATCATTATGCTATACTGCCAATGACAACGGCTGCCGAAACATTTAAATAATTACAATATTTAAGTATTACGTTGATGAGGTTGCGTGCATTCTAAGAGTTTTCTAGTCAGTGTTTTTGTTTAACAAGTAATCATTGTTTAAAATTGGTTCGGCTTTGCAATTAATGAAAAAATTAATTAATAGAAAACAACTTTTTGCATTAACAGATTTTACCAATAAGCGAACGCAGTGAACCTTTTGTTTAACAAGTCAATGAAGATAAGGCTATTCTAAACAAAGTCTCAATAAGCATTATTTTTATACCCTAAGATACCCAAAATCTGCTCTGCATGGTTTCCCGTGTCAACATCCTCAATTATATTTCTTATTTTTCCGTTTTCAATTATAAATGTTGTTCTTATTACTCCAGTGTACTCCCTTCCCATGAATTTCTTTTTTCCCCATACGCCGTATTTTTTTGCAACCGCTTTTTCTGAGTCAACAAACAGTTCAAAAGGAAGGCTGAATTTTTCCGTGAATTTCCTGTGGCTTTCCCCGCTATCCGGAGATACCCCTGCAACCTCGATTCCCATTTTCTTAAGTTTCATGTAGCTGTCTCTCAAACTGCACGCTTCTTTCGTGCATCCCGGCGTGTCATCTTTTGGATAAAAATAAAGCACAAGAATCTTTCCTTTGTAGTCCTTCAAGCTTCTGAATTTACCAGTGGTATTTTTCAGCCTGAAATCGGGTGCCTTGTCCCCCTGCTTGAGTTTCATAATAAATGTTAATCAAAATGTTTTAAAAAACTTCCTTGTGAGGTTTATATTAATTTTATTATAGTAACATAAAGGAAGATTTATAAATTTAAATATTTGATAAAATGAAATGGTGGGTTTATACGGCTTAGCGCTAAAAATTTTGAAATCACTTGAAGGAAATTATAATAGAGGAATTGATTATATATCGGATGAAGTGCCGAAAGCGATTGATTTCTCCGTAAGAAATCTTTTTTTAGACATCCCTCCGGAAGTGCTTGAGCCTGTTGAAGAAGCGAGATTGAAAAGAAGAAATTTATAGGTTACTGAATAACTATTTTTCCAGGGCTTTCATATAATTCTCATTAACCTTGTTCCAGTTTATCACGTTCATGAAGGCGTCAACATACTCCAGGCGCCTGTTTTGGTATTTTATGTAATATGCGTGCTCCCACACATCAATAACAAGAAGGGGGATTTTTCCAAGTGAGATTGGAGATTCCTGGTCATGAGTCTGCATTATTTCAAGCTTTTTCCCTCTTGGATTTAAAACCAGCCAAGCCCAGCCCGAGCCAAATTGCGTGACAGCGGAGTTCTTTAACAACTGGACAAAATTCTCATAGCTTCCAAAATCTTTTTTTATTGCATTTAATATTTCTCCATCTGCTTTCGTGCCTTTTTTAAGAATAGTCCAAAAAAAGCTGTGATTAAAATGCCCTCCGCCGTGATTTCTTACAGCTGTTCTGACTTTTTCTGAAATTGAGTCCAAATTTTTTAATAAATCTTCAACAGGTTTGTCTTGAAGCTCCTCGTGTCCTTCCAATGCCCTGTTAAGATTATCAACATACGCCTTATGATGCTTGTCGTGGTGTATAATCATAGTTTCCTTGTCTATATAAGGTTCAAGGGAATCATATCCGTAATTCAGAGGAGGAAGTTTGTAAGCCACTTTACTTTTTTCCTCCCTCTATCATGTACAACACGGGACGTTGTCTTTTTAAA
>CAZLQA010000013.1:0-13135 GCA_964561665.1 Candidatus Woesearchaeota archaeon | reverse complement strand
TCATGAAATCATTTAAATTTGCAGCACATTCATTCAAAGTTCCGATTGTCCTGTCAACATCTCTCCTTATTTCATCGACATCAATTTCTCTTAATCCTCTTGAATCCATTCCTGCAATATTATAAGCATCCATATGGTTAACAATTGTAAAGTTTTTTATAAAGATTTTGGTAATGAAATTTTGTTTGATAACCCCTTTGCTAATAAAAACAACCTTTAACTTTTATATCAATAAATTCTTTAAGTGCTAAAACTCAAGATTTTGCATTAACAATTTTACCAATAAGCGATTACGCAAGAAATCAAGGTAAATCCTTGCGGATTTAGTATCGGCGCTTCGCGAAACACGGAATACACCAGGATTTTACCAATAAGCGAGGCAAAGCCGAGCCATTTTAAACAGCGACTGCTTATTAGACAAAGCCTATAATCCAAGTCCCAATAGTTCTTTTGTTAATTTTCTTTTTAAGTCTATGTTGCTCGGGAGTTCCACTCCGTCTAATGATGAATACGTTTCTTCATAGGAACGCCAAAAAGTTTCTTGGTCTCTTTCCGATAATCTTCTATAACCAATTAACACATAGGGTAATGGCAACCCTTCTTCTATTCCTGAATTTAAATGCCCATTGCTTGATGAATTGTTATATCTGCTTTCGGCGACTTTTTTTGCCAAACCCTCAATACTTTCTGCGCTAATTACGGGCATCTTGGATCTATCTATTAAGAAATACTTCCCATCTTTTTTAGCAATATGATAAAAAACAGTGTGTTCCCTGGAATTGTATCTACCATGTCCATTAATGTAACCCATCTTCACTCTTACATCACTTAAACCCCCGTGGTGATTTGCAATTGCGCTAAGCAAACTCTCTTCTCCCCATTTTCTAAATTGTGAAGTAACGGGAAATATTCCGTTGTTTTGTTCTATAAAACGCCTTAATTTAGATTCAACTATACTCCAATCTTTCCAATACCCCATTTTTTTCTTCTTCATAAAATAAATATTTTTATATTGTTTTTAAAAATTTGTATAATCTTAATTATTTTTCAACTCCCTTAAAATATGAATTATTGCTATCAAGAATACGACGGCAATAATTCCCGCCAGCTGGTAAAGGAAAGGCATCGTTCCCAAGTAAGAGAAGACAAATGCGAAAGGAATTATTCCTATGAAAGTCGTAAGCGCGTAGGTTTTGAAATTAACTCTTGTGAAAAGCCCGATGGCATAGCTTAAAACATCAACGGGAATTATCATTCTAAGAAGAATCAGGTCAAAAAACAGATTTTCCTTGGGAATTTTGGATTCAAGTTTTTGTATTTCTTTTAACGATACAAATTTTTTGATTAAATCCACGCCATATTTTCTGCACAGGAAAAAAACGATAATTGCCCCAAGAGTCCATCCCAATATAGTGATTATTCCTGCAAAAAACCATCCGTATATATTGGAAGCGACGGGAATGAGGGGCATCATGCTTATCGGAGCCACGACTATTGCGATGATTATTATGAGAGAATAGGCAAGAATTCCGTAGATGTTGTTTCCTATTATTTCCTTGAGAAATTCAATGTTTGTCCTTACAAAATAGGAAGACAAGAAAAACAGGATTAATACTGCGAAGATTCCAAGAAGCGATTTTGCTTTTCCTGAGGGCATTGAATGGAAAAGAGAAAAAGAGTTTATAGGTTTTTGTAATTCTCTGCCGGGGATTCCTCTTCGCCAGAGGTTTTATATTTGTTGCTTAAATACAAAAAGGGAAAAGAAAATAATATTGATGATAACCCCACGCCAAAAAATAAATTTTTTATCACTCGTTTTTTTGTATTTTCTTCTTCATACCTTCTCATCTCTTGGGCAAATCCAGGAAGAGATTCTATTTTATCCCTCTCTGCCGTCAAGCCATCAACATAGGCGGTAATATCCGGGCTTCTTGATTTTAATTCTCTTAATGGTATGTGTATGGAGCTGTTTAATTCACTTTCTATTAATTGGTGTCTTATTACAGAAGAGGAAATAGTGCTGTCTTCTACGTGAAGAAAACCACCCACAAAGGACCCTGAACCTAAAAACAAAAGACCTGCTCCAACGATTCCATAAATTGTCTTGCTTTTCATAAAATCATCATAAAAATTAAACTTATAAGTTTTTATGTAATACCAGTTCAAACAATTCCAATTTTCAGCATTTCATCCCAGCTCTTGACTCCAAGGGCGACAAGAGACTCTTTGAATGTCAAAATCGGCTTGTGGTATTTTGCGAAGTCATCTATCGCAATTCTAGGGCATGCGGTTTCTATGAAAGCGTCAATGTTGTAAAAGTTCATTATCTTATCTGGCGTGAATTCAGACATAGTAATCAAAATCGGCTTTTTTCCTTGTTCTTTCAGCTTATCCATAAGGTATTTTGCCGAGCCGAATTTCTGTCCCGGCTTTATCTCAACAATTACCCCGATTGTTTTTGCTTTTTTTAGTTTTTCAATTGAGAACAATCTTTGCCTAAGGATTTTTCCCCTTTGGTTTTTCATGTTTTTTATTTCGTTGTTGTAAACATCAACTAACACAACGGGTTTTTCAACGCTTAGCACGGCCCCCATTGAATGAAACCTGTTTCCAATTATCACAAATCCTTCAACTTGGGATTCAATTGCCCTTAAGCCCGAGTACTGACAGCCGACAATATGCCCTTCATATGCAACCAATCCTATTTTTTTTGAAAAAACCACTATTTTTCCGTTGTCTTCGTAGAACTTTTTTATTTTTTCCGAGTCATGCCTGTGCTGTATTGAGTAAGAAAGTCCAAGAGTTTTGAATTTTTTTAATGCAGGAAGGGATTTTTTCAAAAGAGGCTCAAGGTTAAGCTCGTCTTTTACCTCCACATAAAGAACCTTTGGAATATCTTTTCCTTTAGGAAGGTCAATGAATTTTGCATGCCCAAAATGGACAATCAAATCCGCGCCAAGCGTCTGCGCTTCCTGAAGTGCAATCGCGCAGCCCCCCCACGCAGTTTCCCCTGAGAAGATAACTTCAATCCCGAGGTTTTCAATTGCATCTGAAATCTCGGAAACGTTTTGCTTTATTCCCTCCGGAAGCTGAACCAGAATTTTTTTCGGCTTGCGCTTTTTCAATTCTTTTATGAGCGTCGGGATTTCAAAGTTAAGAGTCATATTCAAAATGTTTTTCTTTTATTAGGATTTTTTTATCTACAATTTTCCATAAGTGGTTGGACAATGAAAATGCGGATTTTCTTTTTTTGTCCGTAAAATAAGCGAGAATAATTTCAACCCCGTAAGAATTTTTTATATCTTTGATAATTGGAACAAAATCCGTATCAGACGTGATTATAATAATTTTCTTAATATCTTCTTTTTGGGCAATTTTTAATAAATCCATAGTCATCAAAGTATCAACTCCTTTCTGCTGGAAGGTTCCATTGATTTTCTGCAGCCTTCCTTCTCTTACTTTAATCTCGGGTTTGGCAGATTTTAATTTTTTAACAAATCTATCATAGTTTGCTTTTCTTATGTTTTCCTCTTTTGTAGGAGTTGGACTTTGGAAAGGGGGTGCAATATAAAAATAAATGGTTTGGCAGTCTAATCCATTCTCCTTTGAGATATTAATGGCGAATTTTTCTATTTTATATTTTAAATGTCTGCCTTTGCCGAAATATTTAGAAATAAAAGATAAATACCCTCCATCAATAAAAAGAATTGTCTTCTCCATTATAAAATTCATCAGGCAACCCTAAAGGATCACCTGGGGTTATGTTAAAAGGTGGAATTTTTAAGATTATTTAAAACTTTTGGTAGTTCAGTTAAGAGTCATGAATTAACGAAAAAAACCAGTATAAAAGGTTTTCAATAGCCTCATGAACTATCTCAAATTCTGTTCAAGATTTCTTTGGCATTTTGGATGCAATAAGGCAATTAGTCCACCGAGACTGGCTATTCCCCAACCTAATTTGGAATCAAAATAAAATCCAATAAAAGCCCCGATAAATGTTCCAATGGCAACTCCTTTATTAAAGATGTAGTCTTTTCTTGTTTCTAATTTTTCAAGATAAATTCTTCTTTTTCTGTCTTTATCTGCTTCTCCGCGATTCAACAGTTCATAGGGGGTATTTGTGCCAACCATTCTATAAATAATACAATCCTTCAAAGTTTTAAAATTTATTCTTTTTGTGGATTTATTTAATACTATTATTTTCACTGACTTATTAGATAAAATGGCCCACTCAGCGATTAGCCATACGCTTCGGCAGACACTGAATAAACAGAACTTTACCAATAAGCGATTACGCAAGAAATCAAGGTAAATCCTTGCGGATTTAGTATCGGCGCTTCGCGAAACACTGAGTACACCAGAACTTTACCAATAAGCGATTAGCCATACGCTTCGGCAGACACTGAATAACTTTTCATTCGTTCGCTTATTAATAATTATGATAATGCAAAACCAGTTAGTTCTTAGTTAATTTTTATTAATTGTAAGCCGAAGTAAGGCGAACCATTTAAACAGAAATTGCTCATTAAACAAATTTCTTTCTCAAATAATATTTTCTATTCTGTTAGAAATCAATCCTGACATCACCCTTCTTTATTCTGCACTGGCACGCCAATCTGTGCTCTTTATCTCTTCCCAAGTCCTCTTCCTGCTCCGTCAGCTCAGAGAGATTCTCTTTTCCTGAAATAATGTCAATCATGCATGTCCCGCAAATCCCGTTTGTGCAGTTAAAAGGCACGCCAAGTTCCTCGCAGGCTTCCTGGATTTTCCCGTTTTCAGGAACTTCTCTTGATTTGTTTGTCTTGGATGAAATGATTTTTGGCATGAATTAAACTGAAATCAGGAATATAAAAAGGTTTTTGGTTGTATTTTTTCTTGCTCATTAAACAAAAGGCTCACTGCGTTCGCATAGCAAGGACACCAAGGTTTCTTCAGAAAATCAATTTGGGAGATTTTCTGAAGCCTAAAAATTTCGTTTGCAGGATTTTTGTGCCTTCGCTTAACCTTCCTTTAAATGTTAACACAAAACCAACCATTTTTAGTTAATCTTTAATTGTATTTTATTACTACGAACAAAGTGAGTAGCATTTGCAAGTTGGCTAAATCTTCCCCTCTTTCCTTAACTGAATAATCTTTACAATCAAACCGAGCGTTGCGAGAACGCTTATGTAAATCAGCAAAATTTCTGTGAGTGTCATTTTGAATCTTGAATGTGCTCATAAGCGCTGTACGCCGCTGTGCATCCGTCCGCCACGCCCGTTATCAGCTGCTTGAATTGCTTGTCCGTGACATCCCCCGCCGCGAACACTCCTGGGATGTTTGTCTCCGATGTCATATGGTTTATTTTTATTTCGCCTTTTTCATTCAGCTTGACTCCAATCGCCTTTGCCAAATCGGAAAGGATTATGTGCCCTATTGCCACAAACACCCCGTCGAGTTCAAGATTCTCCTTTCCCTTGTATTTTTTGTCAAGAATAACGGAATTTACAAATTTCTCCCCCTTTACTTCTTTTATGTTTGTGCTGTTTATGACTTCTATCTTTTTGTTTGCTTTAATGCGCTGAAGGTTTATGGGCTCGGGGTGGATTTCCTCGCCCCGGTAAATTATGTAAACTTTTTTTGCGTGCTCGCTCAAAAGCAAGGCATCCTTTGCGGCGGAATCCGAGCCCCCCACAATTGCAACAATTTTGTTTTTGTACAAAGGGCCGTCGCACAAAGCGCAATAATGAACTCCTTTGTTCATAAATTCCCTGCTTCCGGGAACTTCAAGCTCTTTCCATTTTGTTCCCGTCGCAAAAAGAATTGTTTTTCCCGTGTATGAAGACTTTTTTGTTTTTATGCCAAATCCTTTTTCCGTTTTTTTTACTTCCGTAACTTCCTCGTTTTTTATTTCAACCAAGTCGTAGGATTTTGCATGTTCTTCGAGTTTTTTTGCAAGTTCAAAACCCGAGAGTTTTACAAAACCGGGATAGTTCTCTACTATGTTTGTCGTCGTTATCACTCCACCTATTGGAAGTTCCGTTCCGTTGGTGTGCCCCAGAACAAGAGTTTTCATGCCAAGCCTCGCGGAATACATTGCGGCTGCCAAAGCAGTGCCGCCTCCGCCGATTGTTATGAAGTCGTATTGGTTTGTCATTTTTTCTTAATTAAGGTAAAAAACAGAAGGTATTTTAAAAGTTTGTGAATGGTCCTGGAAGGAATCGGACCTTCGCTTGCTCGGCTTTTAGAGCTTTTGACATTTAATCGCCGCTCCTGTAAACGAGCTGTTCTGCCATTAGACTACAGGACCTTAAAAAAAACCCGCTGGTTTCTTTTCAACTTCCTCAAAGCGCTGAACGGTGATTTCTAACTGCCTCCGAGGAAATCACAAACTTCTTTCTAACTATCTCAAAGCGCTGAACGGTGACTTTTTTACGCGCCTTGACAAAGTCACAATATACAAGAATGAATAAAAATTGATTAAAAAAGTTTTCTGTTCATCAGCAATATAAATTTTTATAAGTAAACGATTGCTTAAACGGAGATTCAAAAATGAAAGCTAGCAAATTGGAAAGTAATCTTAACCCTGAAAATCACCCCAGAAATTTTGCGGAAAAAATTCTGCCTTATGGGGCAGGGTTAGCCTCATTTATTGTCGGAGGGGGATTGGGATTTTATGTTTCAGAAGAACTTTCTTCAAGAGGAATTGTGAATCTTTTGGATTTTGAACATTTTAGTACAGGTTTGAACACGGGTGTAGTGAGTGCTTTTTTAGGATATTTTGCATCAAAAAATTTAGAAAGGGTTGCGGACGAAATAAAGATTCTTCCTTATGAGATTATAGGATCGTTTTTAGGATATTTTTCCGGCAAAAATGTAGGGGGCTTTATCTCTAAAAATATCTTTCCTCAGCCTCAAGACCATTTCCCATTTTATGGTTTGGCTCAGGGAATTCAGGATACTGAATTTAGTTTAGCAGGCACTTTGCTTGCAACACCTTTGTTTTTTCTTGGAAGAAGATTGGGCAAGAAAATCCTTAAGGAATACAGGAAACTTAATGGCGAAGATTAGTTTTGGAGCATCATAATTTTTACTAGGTTACCAAATAAAACGGCTCACCCCTCCGTCGCTCGCATGTTAACATAAATTGCTAATCAAAATCTACGGATATTAACACTTGAAATAGACGGCTAATATTAAAATTAAAGATTGTTCTTTTATTAATCAATAGCTTTCCGTATAGAATCTCCCTGTTAAACAAAGCTTTTTACACAAAAACCCTTATAAACCTCTGGATTTTGTTTTTCATATGATTCAGGAAGGAAGAAAAAGCAAAAGTAAAGGCAGTGAAAATGATTCTGATGAGATTCCTGAAATGAGTCTTGACAGGAAATATTCCAAAATGCCAAGCATGCCGTCTGTCCAGCCGACGGAAATGCAGAAAGAGATGGAAAAAACCAAAAAGGAACTGGAGAAAATAAAAAACTTTATTGTAAAGAAATATCCCTTTGCTTTGTCCGTGAGCATCCTTCCCTCGCAGGCAATAAAGCTTTTCATTGATGAGGAAGAGTTGGGGATGGACACCCAAAAAATGTCAAAGGAGGACGTGGATAAAATCTCGAAAAAAATTCATCTTCAGGTTGTGATTCCCGAGGATAAATTCAAGGAAATCCAAAAAATAAGGGCGGAGATTGTAAAATATATTGATTCGGTAAAGCAAAACATCTGGTTGCATTTGAAAACGCCGGTGGACATTTTTGAGATTTGCCTTGACAGCAAATTTGAAATTGCAGGGGCGATTGCCATGTCTTTCCCTCTTTTTGACAAGGGTTTTTTGGGAGCATTAAGAGTCGCGGAGATTCACAAAAATCTTGTCCTTCAGAAGTTTGAGAGATACGTCGTAAGCTACGTTCTTGGGGGAAGCGTTGTAAGGGGAGACGCGATTAAGACAAGCGATGTGGATGTTTTCATAGTCATCAACGACACGGACGTAAAAAGAATGCCTCGTTTGGAATTGAAGGAGAGGCTTAGAAACATGATTTATCAGTATGTTTCCGAAGCAGGAATCCTTGCGGGTGTAAAAAACAAGCTTTCTCCGCAGGTTTATCTTCTAACGGAGTTTTGGGATTCCGTGAAGGACGCAAATCCAGTCATGTTCACTTTCATAAGAGACGGAATTCCCATTTATGACAGAGGAACTTTCATGCCGTGGAAAGCGCTTCTTAAAATGGGAAAATTGAAGCCAAGTCCGGAGAGCATTGACATGTTTATGAAAACTGCGGACAAGACAAAGGAGATGGCTGAGAGAAGGCTTATAGACGCGATGATTGACGTTTATTACGGAGTTCTTACTCCAAGCCAGGCGCTTATCATGCTTTACGGATTGCCCCCTCCGACGCCGAAAGAAACTGCAAGGCAGTTCGAGGAGATTTTTGTCGCAAAAGAGAAGATGCTGAAGAAGTCGGAGATTGCAATTCTTGAAAAGGCAGTAAAGGAATTCAAGGAATATGAGCACGACCTAAAGTACAAAATTTCAGGAAAAGAAGTTGATTCCATGATAAAAGATTCGGAGGATTTTCTAAAAAGGCTTAAGCAGTTGAGAGAGCAGATTGAGAAAAAATACAACGAAAAGACAATAGAGCAGATTTACAGGGATGTTTTCGAGCTTCTGAGGACGATTGTGGGAAAGAAATCGCAGGAAAAGACACTTGGCGATTTCGACAATGATTTTGTAAAGAAAGGAAAATTTGCCCCCCAAGATTTAAGGACTTTGAAGGACATTGTCAAGGCGAGGATGGAATTCAAGAAAGGAAAGCTAAATGTCCATGCCGTCAACGAGGCGAGAAAAAACGCGTCAATACTAATAAACAACCTTATTGAGTACAACCAGAGAAAAGAGCTGGAGGAAAGGAAAAACAACAAGTAACTTCTGAAAACTTTAAAAACTATTTTTGTTGTGGATTTTTATGAATGATGGGAGAGATGACTTACGCAGAGAATTGAGTTTAAGAGAAGAAATGGAATTTTCCCGTGTTAACGGGCTGGAAAAAGTTGTGGGCATATTATCAACAAAAGTTTTTTTTCATGAAAAAGCCAAGGTGTTTGGCAAAGAACTTTTGAATAATGCTCCTCTGGAAGGTCCATGCATTTTAATATGTGAAATAGGGGATGTGTTAACAACAGGGTTATCTGTGGTTTCAGGAGTTGCGTCCTCTTTTATTTCGAATGCGCTGGGCGGATTTGGGGGTGTTGGTTTTGGAGGAAGTTATGCCAAATGGCATATTAAAAGAGATGCTGAAAGTCATGGTGCAATACCCTCCGGAATGGAAATTTTTAAGGCAGTTGCTTCCACTGAAAGCGGATGTATCCTTGGGGCAACATTTGCCACTTCAGCACTTGGATACTTTACAAGCGTTAATTATGATGTGTTTAGTCCAGAAGGGCTTGTCATACGGGCTGTGGGATTAATTCCCGCTTTTGTTGTGGGAGACATCGCAATGAGCGCTCTTTCATTAGCGAAAAAATCCGAGGCTGGAAGATTTGTTGCAGGAAGAAAACAAATTCCAGACTTAAGAGAAAGGTTATATGAGGATGCAAGAAATCTTTTTGGAAACAAATGTGATACTCCTAGTATTAAACGCAAAGATGGGAAAATAGTGCTTCGTCTAAAAAATAATTCTTTGAGAATAAGCGAGAAAACATTGCCCGAACTTTACCATGACAGGTTTAATCCTGATGAAAACGGGCTTTATACTGTAAACTCCCCTCTTGTAAGATATGTTCCTGAATTTAAAGGCGGCTTGTTTTCGTATGTTGCACAATCCATGGAAGACATATCCGGCAGAGTTTTTCCCGTCAAAGATCCTTTTGCTCACGACCATTCTCATAGTCATAAACACACTCATACTCATTGATAAGCTTTGTTTAAAAGAGGGCTTGCCCACTTCATCCGTTCGTTTGTTGATTTACACTTTTAACATAAACCATTTTAATTAATTGTTTTATCAGTTTGGCTTATCAATCTTATAACCTATCTTGAACAGGGCTGTTTATTAAATAAATCATCAACAGAACTTTTAAAAACTAATTTTCTTCTAAAATATAATGAAAGGAAAAGTTATTCAGTTTAGAAGGGGAAGGCACAAAATTCATGAAAGGCATTTTCTTATAGAAGTAGACGGAGTTTCGGACAGGGAAGAGGCGGGGAAACTTGTGGGAAAAAGCGTCACCTGGATTTCGCCCGGAAAACTTAAGAAAGCAATAAAGGGAAAAATTTCTGGAGCTCACGGAAACAAAGGCGTTGTCAGGGCGATTTTTGAGAGAGGATTGCCGGGGCAGGCAGTCACAACGGGAGTTGAGATAAAATGAACGGAGAAAATCTGTTAGAGGGTTTAACAGGAGATGGTGGAGTGGCACAGGAAGGTGGAAGCACTAAACATATTTGCCCCTACTCTGGAGTATGCGGCTTTAATGGGCATAGTCCTTCTGCCCGTGAAAAATTCTGTCGTGGAGGAGATTATTCTGAATGTGAAATTTATGGAATTTTTGTGGGGGCGGGAAAAGCGGAGGTTCATGAAATTTAAATGGTTTCACTAAGAAAAGCCTCGTCGTATTCAAAGAGAAAAGCTGTTCCCTACACGAGGGTGAGCAAGAAAAAAAGCAAATCTTTCATAAAAGCCGTGCCCCAGCAGAAAATAGTCAAGTTTACCATGGGAAACGAGCAATTACTCAATGAGGGAAAGCTTCCGTATCACCTTCTTGTTATTTCGCTGGAGAACGCCCAGATTAGGCATAACTCCCTTGAGGCATGCAGGCAGTTCATAAACAAAAAACTTGACAAGGAACTTATTAACCAGTATTTTTTCAGGATTATTCCTTTTCCTCATCACATTCAAAGGGAAAATAAGATGCTTACCGGAGCAGGAGCAGACAGAATGCAGACGGGTATGCAACTCTCTTTCGGAAAAGCCACGGGAAAGGCGGCAATTGTCAAGCAAAATTCGGGCATTTTCTTCGTCGCTGTTCAGACTCCCAAGGCGTTGAGTTATGTAAGGAAAGTCCTGAAGCAGGTCAAGCCGAAGCTTCCGTGCAAGACGAGAGTTATGGAAGAGACTGAAAGCAAATAGATTCTGTTTTTTACTTGCACTTTACAATTTAACATATGAACCATAATCTGCCCCTGTGTTAGCATTATTTCAAAAAGCGAGCCGAAGGCGAACGTATTCTGCAGAATCTTAAAAAAATATGATTAGTAATAACTTAATTGTGGTAACAAAATAAAAAGATTTATAAATATCAAATTTCTAGGTTTTTTAATATAAAATGGCAGAAAGACATACTGATTTAAGCAAAGAACTGAACGGATATGCTTATGGAGAGGTAGCTGCGAGATTTTTGCAGCAGGAAAATTTCCACGGAGCAAAGGCAGCCCTTGAAAATTTGGTTTCTGAAATGGGTTTTGGAAAAAAAATCGAAGGGCTTTTGAAAGGAGCAACTACAAATGAGGAAAGCATAGCAGTAGCATCATCAACATACGCAAAGTCTTATAGAGATGCAAGAGAAAGTGCAGGTGTTGAAGAATTATGGGCACATTATGATTCAGAAGGATTGGTTGATAAATACCTTCCCAAGGATTTGAAAAACAAAGCTAAGGAAGAGCTTAGAAAATTTAGAGGGTTCAATTACGGAGATATTGCAAGGAGAGTAAGAAAAGCAAGAGAGATAGACAAAAGCACCACTGGAAATTTCAATGAAGAGCAAAAAAAGAAAGCAAAGGAAGAACTTGAGAAATATAAAAAAATCAGCGCTCTTTTTGAAACCTTGGAAGAGGCTTATTTGAGCAAGTATGTAAATATTGTTAATGAAGGGTTAATAAAAAAGAAAATGGAGAAAATTTTTGAAGAAAAGGATAGGAAAAATGAATGAAAAAAATCTTGAGATAATTAAACCAAGAATGACGGCAGGCCCTCTTGAAAATTTGGGAGTCCCCTTGGAAGATGTTGAATCCAAGGGATTTGTAAGAGTATTTTTGGTAGATAGTGCAGGTCACGCTAACATCGTATTTGATGGAGGAGAACATTTAATACATCAAACTGGTAAAAAAGTGAGCGATGTATCTCTTGCAATGGTAGGATATGTTAGTGCAGTTTTAGAGAGGAATAATTCATATATGAGTTATGTTAGTCTATGTCCTAATGGGCTTTCTGGGGATTTGTATGCTGAGAAACGAGAAAGAAATAAAAGAAGATTTAATCTTAATATGCTTTCTTTTTGAAATATTATAATCAAATCACGCAAACTTATTCAATATATATGCAATCTGCGAGTAAAACGAGCAGTGTTTTTCTCACTTAAAATTCTCTTCAACCAACAATATCGTTAACCAGCCTAGCCATTACTTTCAAAAACTCCTCGGTTTTTCCCTGCCATTCGTCAATTTCAACGCCTTTCAGCTCGGTGATTTCTCCGTGCGCGATTTTCTTGTGAATGATGAACAAGTCCCTGTACCATATGACATACTTCATTTTCAGCTTTCCGTCGTCGACAAAAGTTTCCTTTAATTCTATTGGAATCTTTTCTGGAGAGGGAGGGGTTCTTCCCGCGGAAATAAGCGCGGCATGTGAGGAGTCCACCATTGCCCAGAACAGTCCTTCTATTGAGTTAAGTTCTGAAATTTTGCTTCGTGAAATATGCTGTGGCGCTCTTTCAAGAAGGCTGTAAACGGCTTCTGGCGTCGATTTTATCTTTCCCGCAAGTAGAAGATATTTCAACGGCTCAAAGAATCCCCCAAAGTCAATCAACGGCTCTCCGTCCCGTATGATATTTATGACGATTGGGTCCCCCCTTATCATGTCTTGGAACCACGTCGTAAGTTTTATCGTGTTTATGTGAAGTTTTTTGCCGTAAGGATTTACCATCACAATTTTTTCAAGCTCTTCCCTGTACCATGCAACAAGCTCCTCGTCCCATCTTATCGTGGCGTCGTCAACAATTATTATTATGTCAATGTCCGAGCTGGCGACGCTTGTTTTCTTTGAAGCCGAGCCGAAGAGAACGATTGATTTTATTATCTTGTCAAACTTTTTATAAACCTTTTCCGCGAAGTCCATTCCGATGTCTTCCGGGGTTTTGAGATTCAGCGTCGGATCTCCGCTTT
>CAZLQA010000012.1:0-15927 GCA_964561665.1 Candidatus Woesearchaeota archaeon | reverse complement strand
TGAAATGAACTTGGAGAGAGGAAGACAATTAACCACAGAAGGATTTTTAGGAATAGTCTCATTAGATGATTTAACCAGAAGTGAAAAAGGAGAATACTCAACAGCATATTTTCATGGTCCGCTTTTGAATGATGTTTTCGGTTCCAAAATTCCGTTTCCTAATGGTGTTGAAGCAATGAAGATATCTAGCACTGTAAGAGAAGAATTTGAGGATTATTTCATAGATTTTACCTATAGGGACGGGTGGAATGGGCACAGAGTTAAGGGTTAGTTTTGTTAATTTTTCGGTTTTTCAATTTCTAATTTATTATATAAATCCTTAAAAATATCCGTTTTTCAGATGAAGTATGAAAAATGTTTTAACTGGAGTAAAGATGAGAGTGCCTGAATCTACTTTTATATATGAACACACTCCAAACCTTAACCTTATCGGTGAAATGCCCAGTCATGTAGTTTTGGCAACAACGACAATGTACAAGCCAAACAAAGACGGGCAATGGGACTCAGAAATAAAAATGCGCGCAGACCTTGCCAGTAGAATGTTTTCTTTTGCAAAAATTCTTGGATATGATGTTGTTTGTGTTGATGGCAACAGCGATTCCGGATGGCAAAAAGCAGTAAAAGATTTGGGAGTAATTCTTATACCTGAAAATTTGAATGGTTTTCCCGGAAAGCACCCTATGGGAAGAAGCAGAAGACAGGCTTTTGATGCTGCGGCAAATTTAAGGAAACACGAGATGATAGCATGGCTTGAGCCGGAAAAGCACCCTTATGTTCTTGCCAGCAATCGTGAGATACCTGTCGCAATGACTGCAACACCCGTTTATGAGGGAAAAGCAGATTTGGTTCTTCCAAGAAGAATTGACACCAGTTTTTATCCCGCAACCCAACAGGCAATAGAGTTTATGTGCAATGTAGTTTCTATGAATATGTTTAGGAAGCATTTTGAGGGAGATAATTCAGAAGATGTGTATCCTATTACTTCTTATCTTGACCATTGTTCAGGACCAAGAACTTTCAGAAAAGATTTGGTGGATTATTTTTTAGATTATTCCGGAGAGATTAACGGCATTGCTCACGACAGGTGGGAATCTGTTCTTGTTCCTGTGTGGAAAATGATGGTTGGCAAAAAAAGAGTAAGAGGTGTTGCGGTGCCTTACGAGCATCCTAAAGAACAGACAAGCATGGAAGGGGCAAATCTGTCATATGACTTAAAGCGTGTTGAGCAGACAGGAGAAGTTATTTCAACACTTGGCGAATTTTTAAAAGCAGATATGCAGGCTGCGGGATAAGATTGAAAATTGTCAATGAATTATTTCTAAATAGCTTCCGGTTTTTTTATTCTAAGGACATGCAATCTTATTGCATCATCAACGGAAGTGAATTCAGGTATACCTAAATAACCTCTTGTGTGCGCTGTGCTTAGAACCAGCCTTCTTGGAAAATCAGGGTCATTGCAAGGCTCTTCTTCAATGCTATCTTTCGCTATGGGTATGTCATACTGCCTGTAAATTTCAAGTACCTTTTTTGCAATTCCTGCCCTTGAAAGAGGTTCTCCAGAACATGAAACATGGAAAACTTGGTTTGAGGGTTTTCCATAAATTCTTCCCGACGCAAGAATCACGTCGTCGTAAAAAGTCGGCCTTACAACTTGGTCATTCCAGAAAGGCCATGTAGGTCTTCCCTCTAAAGCATCAAATATCCTATCCACAATAAGATTGGTTCTGACTCCTAAAGGTGACTGGAATCTGACAACTGCTCCTTTCCTGTCAAGAACTATTTTTTCTGCCTCGGCTTTCGTTTGCCCGTAAAAATTATTAGGCGGGTTGGTTTTATCGCTTTCTAAATAGTCTCTTTCGTCCATGCCGCTGAATACATTATCTGTTGATGCATAAACAACATAACCAGCTCTTTGGCAGACTTTTTGTGTTAATTCAACATTGTCTCTTGTAAATTCCGGAAGGTTTTCAGGATTTTTTTTTGGATTTCCTTTTGAAGTATGCAAATTGGCCGCAAAATGAAATGCAACATCATAAACTCCACCTTCTTCCAGGGAGGTTATAACTCTTGCTAACTTTCCGTTAATATTTCTTGCATCAACAGGTTTCCTATTCTGCAGTAAATATACTTCGACGTTTTCAGGAAGGAAAGTTTCCAGATGTTCTGTAAAAACACTCCCTAATCTTCCGGATGTACCTGTAACCAGTATTTTCTCCATGAAATATCTGTCAATTTGCGATATAAAAAGATATATGTTTTTAACGAGAGATATTCTTTTTATACCACTCAATTGTCTTTTTTATTCCTTCTTCGAGAGGAATCTTCTGACTCCACCCAAACAATTCTTTTGCCTTGCTACAATCCAGACAAAGTTTTGTTTTTATCGTGGGTTTTGAAGCGTCATATCTTATCTTTATATTTTTTCCTGATATTTGGATTATTTTCTTCACCAAATCAGAGACGGATATTGATTTTCCCAGTCCCGCATTTAAAAGTTCAAATTTTGTTTTTTGTTTTTTCATAGCGGTTTCTACAAAATCCACCAAGTCTGAAACATAAAGCAAGTCCCTTTCTTCCTCTCCCGTGCCCCAGACTAAAATTTCCCCGTTTTCCGGAGAAGTCATAACCTTTGTTACTGTTGCCCCAAAAACATGCGACTTTTCCAAGTCATATTTGTCATGCGGCCCGTATATGTTTGAATGCCTTATCACGGTATACTTTGCCTCTCCAATTCTTGAGTAAAACTCGCACATTTTTTCTATGTAAACCTTTGTCCATCCCACCCCAAAATAACTCTTGTATATTTCATCATTTGCATTGAAGTCCTTTTCTCTTACGGGAATTTCTGAAGGTTGGTACATCACAGAACAACTGAAGAATATCACGTGCTTGACTTTGTTTTCAAAAGCCGCCCTGAATATAAGCGAGTTCATTACTGCATTGTCCGTGACGTGGTAATACGGCTTGTTGACAATATCTTTTGCTCCCGATGTTGTCGCTGCCGCCTGTATTATCACATCCATTCCTTTGACAACTTTGTCAACATCCTCTTTTTTTCTCAAATCAGCCTTTGTAATTTTCACATTTTGAATTTCCAAATTTTCCGATTCTAAAAAAGTTCCGTAAACTTCAAAAGAGTCATTTTCCGATAGTTTTTCGGCTATGTTTCTTCCTATGAACCCGGAAGCCCCGCATACAAGAACTTTTTTCTTGACGGATTTGTTTGAGAATTCTTTTATCACATCAAACGAGCTTTTGTTAAGTTCTGGAAATATATCTGTAAGTTTTTTATTGTTAATATTTCCACATTCATATTTGTATCCACCGAATTCGGCATTTTTGCTGAATAAAACCGCCACTTCCTCCATTTTTACATTTGAAGAAGAAACCGCGTTCAATACTCCTCTTATGTCATTAATGACGGATGCTTTTATTATTTTTAACAAGTCTTTATGAAGGATGTAATTAAATTCGGAGTCTTTTGACAGCGTTAAAACAGGTTTTTCATCTTCCATGATTTTTATCAGGCTGTTTTTCCTTGAAAATTCCCCAAGAAGCGCAGAACATCTTAAAATTAAAAAATTTCCGCCATTTTCCTTGACAAGCTCCTCACAGGTAATTTTTGCCAGAGGATAAACCCCCATTGTATTTTTAATTTCTATTTTTTCGTCTTCAAAATGCTCCTTTTTATCCTTAGGATAAACATCAACGCTTGATATGAATATGAATTTTTTGTGGGGGATTTTAAGAAGATTTTTTGTAAGAGAAGTGTTTTCTTCAAATATTTTTTTAGCCTCTTCGGAAGTTCCCGGTTTTGACTGGTTAAATGCACAGTGAATTATCACGTCAAAGTTTTCTTTTTTTATTTCGTCGTAATTTGTGTCTCTTGTAAATTCCGTGCATATTATGCTCTTAGACAGGTATTTTCCAAGTCCGCTTTTTGTTCCGCTTATGAGGATTTTCATTTGGTTTATTCCTTGAAGACATTGTATCTCTTGTCAACAACATTTCTGTTTTTTTTGTACCACTCCATAACTTCTTTTACTCCCTTTTCCAGGCTTGTTTCGGGAGCCCATCCAATTTCTTTTGCTTTTGAAATATTCATCAGCCTTTTCTTGTCTCCCGACGGCTTTGATGCGTCCCATACAATGCTTGGCTTTTTATCCAGATTATTGACAATTATTTCCACAAGCTCTTTGATGCTGTATCCTTTTCCGCTTCCAAGATTTATCGGAGTGCGCGGACATTTTTCAAGCGCAATCACCATGCCTCTTGCGACGTCCCTTGCATGAATGAAATCCCTTACGGGAGAGCCGTCTCCCCACACTTTCAGAGGGTTTTCCCCGTCCGTCGCCCTTTTTATAAGGGAAGGTATTACCATTGCATTTTCAGGGTCAAAATTGTCATACTCTCCGTAAACGTTGGCGGGCCTCACTATTGCTATCTTGTCCCAATGGTATTGGATTTTGTATGCCTCTGCCTGCAATTCGCCCATTCTTTTTGCCCATCCCGCAAACTTGTCATTTTCCGACGGAAATGTTTTCCATACATCTTCTTCATGGAAAACCTCTGCAGGCGAATAAACCCCTATTGTGCTCGTATAAAGGTATCTTTCAACTTTTTTCCGTCTTGCGGCTTCCATCATGTTTGTATTAAACAGAATCGTGGGCACAAAAAAGCTTGCCGGCTTTTCCTGGGTCATTTTTGGAGAGCCCTTTATACCTGCAAGATGAAAAACATAATCCATTCTTTCGCAGGCCTTAAGGCAGTTGTCAAAATTCATCAAGTCCACTTTCATGAATTCTGCATTTGGGTGTGCTCTTGATGCATCATCCAAAGATGCAATTCTTACTCTGGCTCCAAGACTTACAAGCAGCTTTACAAGCTCTCTTCCTATCATGCCTGTTCCCCCTGTCACAAGAACTTTTTTATCTTTGTATATTTCCATTTTTTTTTATTTCTCCCCTGCAATAATCAAGAAGGTGTTTTACGCTTTCCTCAAAAGTGTGCTTTGGCCTCCACCCTGTTTCGTTTCTGAATTTTGATGTGTCCGGAATCTGAAGGGTTACGTCAGTGGGCCTTAATAAGTTTGGGTCTTCTCTTGAGGGTATCCCACATTTTGCCAGATTTTTTAGAACCTGCAAGAATTCCCCCACTTCAATGACTTTTTCTCCGCCTATGTTGTAAACTTCTCCATGTCTGCCTTTTGTTATGGCAATCCAGTATGCCTCCATCGCGTCCCTTACATCGATTATTGTTCTTGTGGAATTCAAGTTTCCGTGAAGCAGTTCCTTTTTTATTCCAGCTTCAATTTCGGCAACCTGCATTGCAAAAGAGGTTGCGAACAGGTCTTTTCTTCTTGGATTTATGTATGAAAACATTCTTGTCCTTATTATCGGAATTCCGTAGTTTTTGAAATAAACCCTTCCCAAATAATCCTGGGCCATTTTGGAAACTGCGTAAGTGTTTGCAGGATTCATGGGGCAGTCTTCTTTTATTGGAATGTCTTTCGGGCTGACATTCCCATAAACTTCTGAAGTGCTGCATATCTGGATTACAGGAAAAATTTTAAGCCTTCTCACCGCATCAAGAAGGTTTATTGTTCCTTTTGTGTTGTTTTCAAACACTGAAACGGGATTGTCAAAACTGTCTCTTACATTTGCATGGGACGCTATGTGAAAAATATACTTCGGATTTACTTTTCTCAGAACCTCCAAAACAGAGCCGTAATCAGTCAAGTCGCATGAATGGACTTTTACCCTGTCAGAGATTAATTGGAGGTTTTTTGAGTTTGAAGTGCTGTGCCATCTTGCTATTCCATGAACCTCGAATTCGGGATGGTTTTCAACGACATACTCTGCAAGATAGCTTCCCCCGGAACCCGTAATTCCTGTTATTAAAACAGTTTCTTTCATGTCAATACTTTATAAAAGGGTTTTAAAAGTTTTTATATTGTCAGTTTTGTTTAAAAATTCAGGATTTTTATCAACTTGTTAAGCAAAAGGCTCACTCCTTTGTCGTTCGCTTATTGGTAAAATCTTGGTGTATTCAGCGTTTCGCGAAGCGCCGATGCTAAATCCGCAAGGATTTACCTTGATTTCTTGCGTAATCGCTTATTAATACTTATGTTAGTGCAAAACCAGTTAGTTCTTAGTTAATTTTTTCATCATTGTGAGCCGAGATAAGGCGAACCAATTTTAAACAGGAATTACTTGTTAAACAAAGCCTATATAATCCTGTTTGACGGAAAAAATTTTATATTATGCAGGACAATTAATTTTATAAGTTTATTAAAAAGTAAAGCCCTATGAGGATAGAGTTTGGGGACCTGAAGATTGATGAGGAAGTGAAGAGGCATTTTGATGATATTTTAAGAACCAATTGGGTTTCCGGAGGGCCCAAAGTGAAGGAGCTTGAAGACAGGTGGGGAGATTTGTTTGGATATGCGCACAATATTGCGGTAAGCAACGGCACCGACGCAGATACCGCCGCATGCATGGTATTGTATGACTTCGGCGCAAAAAGAGGGGATGAAATAATCGTGCCCGCTCTTGCGTTTGCGTCCGTTGGAAATTCCGTTCTAGCGGCCGGTTTCAAGCCTGTTTTTGTCGATATAAAAAGAGAAACCCTTAATATAAATCCGGACAGGATAGAGGAAAAAATCACTCCTAGAACAAGGGCGATAATGGCTGTTCACACGATGGGAAAACCATGTGAGATGGATAAAATTATGGAAATTGCAAAAAATAACAACCTTAAAGTGATAGAGGATTCCTGCGAAGCCCATGGCGCAAAATACAAAAACAAGTACATCGGCCACTTCGGAGACATTTCGGCATTCAGCTTTTATGTGGCGCATGTGGTATCCTGCGGGGACGGGGGAATGGTCTCGACAAACAGCAAGGAAATTGCGGACATAGTTGAATCATTAAAAACACATGGAAGAAAAACGGGGGAAATTTATTTTAACCACGTAAGGCATGCCTCAAACTTTAGGATGAACGCCCTGACTGCAAGCGTGGGAATTCCGGAAGTGAAGAAATTTTGGGAGATATTCAACAAGAGAAAAGACAATCTGTATTATCTTCTTGAAAAAACAAGGGATTTGCAAAAGTATGCGTGGTTTAATTCGGAGGAAGAGCATGAAGTGGTTTCACCCCATGCATTTAGCGTAACCCTCAAAAATCCAAAGTATAACATGAAGGAATTATACAAGTTTCTCGAGGATAATTCCATAAAATGCAAGAGGAATTTCGGAAGCATGCCCACTCAACACAAGGCGTTTGAATTTCTTGGGCACAGGTTTGGGGAATTTCCCGAGGCGGAATATGTCGGTGACAACGGATTGCATTTTGGAATTCACCAATATCTCTCCAAGGATGATTTGGATTATGTTTCCGGGTTGTTGCATGAATATTTCACAAGATTTAATAATGAAAATAATGGTTTTAACAAAATGAGAAATATCCCGACAAAAGAGGAACTTATGGATTTTGAAAAAAAAATTGAAAATATGTATAAGGAAGGAAAAATTCTTGCGCCGGTGCATCTTTCCGGGGGAAATGAAGAGCAGTTAATTGAAATTTTCAGGGAAGTTTCGGAAGAGGACTGGGTTTTTTCCAGCTACAGGAGCCATTACCAGGCTTTGCTTAAAGGCATTCCAAAAGAATGGCTTGAAAAAGAGATTGTCGAGGGAAGAAGCATGTTCATCATGAGCGACAAATACAAGTTTTATTCTTCCTCCATTGTTCCGGGACACTTGCCTATTGCGATTGGCGTTGCTTTGGCGCTGAAAATGAAGGGTTCAAAAGACAGGGTTTGGGCTTTTTGCGGGGACATGGCTGCGGAAACAGGGGTGTTTTATGAGTGCGTAAAATTTGCAGAAGGACATAAACTTCCGATAACCTTTATCGTGGAGGATGACGGGTTGAGCGTTTATACGCCGACGAAAAATGTGTGGAAATCCAGCGCATTTTCCCAAAATGACAAAAGCATAAAGAGGTATGAACTGCCTGCAAAATTCAACCCTGCTGAAGAAAATAATTCGCCTCACATACGAAGATATTCTTATGAGAGAATATGGCCCCACCACGGAATAGGAATTTGGGTTGAATTTCCGGATGAGGCTAAAAAAAGCGTTATAGATGAGGAGTACATAGACAAAGTAAAGAAGTCAATGAACCTTTTGTCAAGAAATGAAAAGGTTGTCTTCATAGGGCAGACGGTGTGCTACAAGGGGAGTCCTATTTTTGAAACACTTGAAGGGATTCCTATGGAGAAGAGAATGGAGCTTCCCATTATGGAAGAGGTTCAGATGGGGATTTCAACCGGACTGGCTCTCGAAGGATTTATTCCCGTGTCGATTTATCCGAGATGGGATTTTCTTATACTTGCGTCAAACCAGCTTGTCAACCATCTGGACAAAATGAGGGAGCTTTCAAACAACAGATTTAATCCTAAGGTTATCATAAGAACTATGGTCGGCTCCAAAACCCCTCTTTATCCAGGACCCCAGCATATTCAGGACCATACCGAGGCATTTAGAAAAATTCTGACAAATATAGATGTGGTAAAACTGGAAAGAAAAGAGGATATAATTCCAGCATATGAAAAAGCGCTTAATAGCAACAGGTCCACTTTGATTGTCGAGCCGGTTGAACTTCTTCATACCTAGTTTATTTTTTTCTTTCTTCTCATCTTGTTGACTATTTTCTCTAATTTTTCTTCTTTTTTGTAAATATACCTCAAATAGAAAAAGATTCCTGTAATGAGGGCTAAAATCACTCCTGCGACAATAAATAATTGATAATTTCTTACAACTCTGAATTCTGCATGCCCTGAAGCCATTTTTTCTCCACCGTAACTTACATCGACATTAAACAGGTAGGTTCCTGATTTAAGAGTCAACGGAACTTGAAGGATTCTTATGAATGAGGTTACTGCTTCAACAGCAAGAGTATCTGCCCCCTGTGCTAACTTTGTCTGATTATCTTCTTTTGATGTTATGTAATACTCAATATAAATGTCAACTTGCCCTATTCTGTTGACGTTGTAAGCTTCTATTTTTGCTATTACATTTCCGCCTGATTTAACCACTTTGAAAAGATTTTCTATTTCAATATTAACATCAAACAGCGGCTCATTGTTTAATTCCTGCTCTGCGACTATTTCCGCACCTTCAAGTTTTTTAATTGAGATATTTGCGTTTCCACCTGATATTGAAACAAGGGTGATTTCCAAGTCATTTATTTCATCTATATTTACATCCACTTGTTTTGTTTCTCCAACATTTAGAATTAATGTAATCGGGTTTGATTCTATAAGCAATTTTAATGAATCAGAGGTGACATTCAGCAATGTAATCTTATGTGTTATTTGCCCGTTGAAACTGAACAGTTTTACTTCTCCCTGTTTTGCTTCTAAGTTTTTATTTTCAATTTTTGAAAAATCAGCGTCAAATACTTCGATCTCAGGAGTTGCGGGACTTACCACAGAACCTGAACTCCCCCCGAAGAGCCACAACCAGCTAGTGATAAATCCAAATCTCCATCATTATCTATATCTCCTAATGCAAGAGAACCAACCCCCCACTGCAGTCAAATTACTCTGCCAAGTTGAATTTTCTATTAATGATATTCCATCATTAATATATATTTTTGCAATTGTGTTTGCACAAGTATCGGAACCACCAGTCGTGCATCCTATTAATACTAAATCATTATATCCATCATTATTTAAATCACCTAAAGCTGTTGCCGTAAACCTTGCTCCAGTCAAATTACTCTGCCAAGTTGAATTTTCAATCAGCGCCACATTACTAGAAGAAACAAAGTTAATAAAAAAAGAAAAATTATCGCGGAGAAAACTCTTTTTTTATCCATTTAATACTGAACAAAATCCCCTCTGAACATTTTAATAGTAAGAAGTTTATAAAACTTTGTTAGAAGATAAATTTGTTTAATAATTAATTTCTGTTTAAAATTATTCGCCTTATCTCTTCTCCCGACTTTGCTCGGAATTAATATTTTAAATTTGTTCTTAGCAAAGTCGTTCTACTCGCACCTGCACTCATTATTAATTAAAAATTGCCTCGTGCAAATGCTCAGCTCACAGCAATGAAAAAATTAACTGGTTTTGTAATAGTAATGTTATCAATAATCGAGCGAATGAAAAGTTATTCAGTGTTTCGCGAAGCGTATGCGTAATCGCTCAGTGAGTCCATTTTTGTTTATCAAGTCAATAAAAATCACGGATTTTCCGCGCTCCATGTGTAAAATCCTCTGCTGTCAAAATTGAAACTCATTATTTCTCCTCCGGCTTTTTTAAGGGCGTTTACCAGCTGGTTTCTTTTTTTTAGCGAATAAAAGAAAAGCAAGTATCCTCCTCCTCCTGCCCCAAGAAGTTTTCCGCCGACAGCCCCGTTTTTTATTCCCGTGTCATACATCTCGTTGATTTTAAAATTTGATATCTTGTCGCTGAATTTTTTTTTCATTTCCCACGATTCGTGAAGAAGTTTTCCTATGGCATCAATATTCTTTGTAAGAAGCGAATCCTTTATCTCCACGGCGATTTCCTTGAGCCTGTTTAATCTTTTTGTAGTTTCCTCCTCGCTTTCAAAGAATTGCTCTTCCTGGCTGCTGTGAATGTCTCCCGAAAAGTGGCTTCCTCCCACATAACAAAGCAGCAACCTGCTGTTTAGCTCGTGAACAATGCTTTCCTTTAACCTTAACGGGTATATTATTACTCCGTCTTTTTTGAACTCCATGAAGCTGAAGCCTCCGGTGACTGCCGCATATTGGTCCTGCCACCCCCCCTTTATTCCAAGCTCTTCTTTTTCAGCTTCATAGGCAATTTTGGCCGCTTCCTCGTCGCTGTATTCTTTTCCCTGCATCTGGCTTAGGAGTTTTGTCAAAAGAACCGCAAAGCTTGCCGAAGAACCCAAGCCTCTTCCCGGAGGTATGTCATTGTGAATGTAAAGCTCAAATCCAAAATCCGGTTTTATCTTTTTGATTATTGCCTTTACCAAATCGAATTTTTTATTGTATTCCACATGCTCCAAGCTAAACATATCTTCTGCATCCTCTGAATTTATTATTATTCTTGAGTCCGCCCTTTTTTTTATTGTTGCATGGCAGTACTTGTCTATGGTGGAATTTATCACCATACCCCCATGCTTTTCAAAAAAATGAGGCAAATCAGTACCTCCTCCCGCGAAGCTTATCCTCAGCGGAGATTTCCCCCTCAGCACCTGGAAATTTTCTTTTTTTATTTCATCGACATGGAATTCCACGCCGACAACTCTTCCCGATTCGTCAAGAACGGGAACCCTGTGGGTGCCGGTTATAAACATATTGACTATTTTTTCCCTGTCATCGGTTGCCTTTGCGGTTATGGGATCCTTAATCATCGCTCGTTCCACGTTGTCTTCCGCATTCCCCCCGTTTATGATGTAGTTTCTTATTATTCTGTTGTTTAAAACCCCCTTCAGTCTTTTCTCCACGTCTGTTATCAAAACAAGATCAATTTCATTTCTGCTTATCTTCTTCATGGCGTCTCTGATGCTGTTATTTTCCATTAATATTATGGTGTTCAGAACATCTTCCTTGAATTTATGGTAAGTTTCAGGCCTTCCGATGTCCATGAAATATCCTTCAAACCTGTATCCGTAGAGATTTCCCTCTTTTGCAAGCATGGGAAATATTTCCTTTTCCAGCGATACATTTTTGTTTGGTTCTATGCGGTTGAATATCCATGGTTCAAAAACATAAATCCCGCTGTTTACCAGTCCTTCCTTGTTTTCAGTCTTTTCCACAAAGTCGGCTATTTTGTTCTCTCTGACAATTACATTCCCGTAATGCATAGACTCTTTTGAGCTTGTCAAACCCATTGTTGCGATGCTTCTTTTTGACGTGTGAAAATTGATGAATTCCGTTAAGTTGATTCCCGAATAAGAGTCCCCGTTAAGAACAACAAAAGTGTCGTCAATGTATTTTTCGGAGTTTTTTATCGCTCCTGCAGTTCCCAAAGGCGTTTCCTCCTCTGAATAGGTGATTTTTGTCCTCCATCTTCTTCCGTCCCCAAAATATGTTTTTATCGTGTCTGCCATGTGGTGGACGGCTATTATTATCTCCGTGATGTTATGCTCTCTCAAAAAAAGTATTTGGTGCTCGAGAAAGGGCTTTCCCATTATGAGCGCCATTGGCTTTGGGACATCTTTCAGCACTTCCCTTAACCTGCTTCCAAAACCACCTGCAAGAATGATTGCTTTCATTTCACACCTTCTTTAAATAACTCATAAATATTATTTTTAAATAAATATGTGAACCATCACATATCCTACAATTGTTATTTTAATTTGCTTTTTAAAATGATATTCACTGCGGCATCATGCAGGTTTTTTGCTTTAAAATCCGGAACAATATTGTCAATTCCGTCTTTTCCTCCGTACCCTGTTTCCACGAGAATTGTTTTGCAGCCTGCTTTTTTCCCTGCAAGAATATCGCTTATTTTGTCGCCAACCATATAGCATTCATCAGAATCCTTAATTCCAAAATCCTCTTTTGCCTTTAGTATCATTCCTGGCTTTGGCTTTCTGCATTCGCATTCGCGGGTGTATTCTGGGTTGTTTCCCTCTGTGGGGTGGTGGGGGCAGTAATAAATCCCATCCAGCTTTGCATAATATTTCCCCAATAGCATATTTAGATGATTATAGACTTCTTTAACTTCCTTTTCCGAGCAAAGTCCTCTTGCAACTACCGGCTGGTTTGTGATTACAATGCAAACATACCCTCTTTCATTTAAAAGTTTGATAGACTCTCCTGTTTTTGGGATTAATCTCAAATCTTCCTTTTTGTGCAAATGATTCACTTCTTCGCAAATAACTCCATCTCTGTCAATAAAAATAAATCCTCTTTTTTCAGACATTTTTATAAGGGTTGTTCTTTAATATTATGCTGTAACCCTTTATCAGTTCCTTTATTCCGTCGTCAATGGAAAATTTCGGGGTAAATCCCGTTTTTAATATTCTCTGATTTGAAACAATGTAGTTTCTTTTGTCAGGGTCCTCGCCGACTTCCTTGTAAACAATTTCAAATTTTGGAATGTATTTTTTGATTTTTTCGGCGAGTTCTGCCTTTGAGAGATTGGCGTCTTCCAATCCCACATTATATGCCTTGTTTTTCATTGATTCAAAATTATTTATGCAAAATTCGAAAACCCTGGCTACGTCCTTTATGTGTATGTAGTTTCTTTTGAAGTCCTTTTGGTATATCACTATGTATCCGTCCTGAACTGCCTTTAACACGAAGTCGTTAACCAATAGGTCGGTTCTCATTCTCGGGGAAATTCCGAAAACAGTTGCGAGCCTCAAAGTTATTGCGTCTTTTTCAGACTCAAGCAGATGCCTTTCGGCGTCGCATTTTGTTCTTCCATAAAGGGATATCGGCTCCAAAGGAGTTTCTTCCGTGCAAAATATTTCCCCGGATTTTGTCCCATACCCGCTGTTTGTTGTGGGATAAATCAGTTTTTGGCGCGGATTTCTTATCTCGTTTATTAATTTTATTGCATCGAGATTTATGGTTTTGGCGTCTTCGGGCTTTAAATCGCATGCGGGCATGCCCACTATTGCCGCTAGAGGGATTATCACATCAAATTCAGGAATAATTCTCTTCAAAAGTTCCCTGTTCCTTACATCTCCGTATATAAAATTAAAATCTGGATTGTTTGCATAATGAAGAAGGGAATTTTGATGGTAAGACAAATTGTCCAGACAGGTAACTTCATATCCTGAATTAAGGAGGTGTCCCGTAATGACGCTTCCGAGGTATCCCGCGCCGCCCGTTATCAAAACTTTCTTGCCCATTAATGTTGTTAAGATAATCTTTTTTTAAATATTGTGGCAATCTACCCGAATATTTCTCTTAGTCTCTTCCTAATCACCTCGTCTTTGACGTATTCTGTCGGCTTGTTATCATTAAACCACGGTTCCTTAAGGTAAGACTCGTACAACTCTTCATTTTGGTCTATTTCCATCACCCTTTTTATCACTTTGTTTGTGGTTTTGCTTCTCACGTAATATTTTACCAAAATTTTTATCAAAGGTATTTTTAGCAGCAGCGGGCTTATTTTTTTCAAAACTTCCCTTTCAAAATCATGATAATTGACAAAGCTTTTTGTGTTGAAGTCCCTGTGAACAAGAGGATTCCCCCAGTAAATAGGTATGCTGTTTACGCTCATTGCCTCAACTATCTTCTCGGTTGTGAATCCTATAGTGTTGTTGCTTTCAAAGGCAATTGTGAATTTGAACTGCTTAAGAAATTCCTTGGGCTTCCACACAAGATTGCCCTTTGACTTTTCTGTTTTCTTATTTTTATCAAACCTTCCCGGCAAAAGCTTTCCCATGTTGTTGCAGCACTTTCCCCATGATTCAACCCTTTTTTTTCTGTTTAGTTTTTTGAAGAAGTAGTTTCTGAATTCCACGTTGTTTGAGTATATGTAGTTGCAGAACTTTGTTTTCTCTTTTTTTATTTTTTCTATGTCTTTTTTTCCCATAAGCTCCTTGTACAGGTTTGGAGATTCTGACTTGTAGCTTGGCAATCTTAAATGTCTTGGACTTTTTATTTCATCGTCATACCTGAAGGAAAAAGCCCAGTCGCATTTGTCCATTCTCGGAAGCGTGTTTTCCAATGTGACAAATATTTTCACAAAATTTCCGCTGATAACGGGCATTTTCCATCTTTCTTTCTTAAAATAATAAATATCCCTTAAAATTCTGTAAATCACAGGGGAAAAATTTTCAATTTTTCCCCCTATTGAGCCGTAAGTTTTCGAGTGCACGGGCCTGTCATGAGTGTACACGGAGTAAAATACATAATCCGGATGTTCTTTGTCAACAACAACATTGTAGTCTTTTTTCAGCAGATTTACAAACAGGTTATTTTTTAGGTTGAAATGCCCCCAGTAATGCCTAAAATCTATTTTTATTGTTTTTTTATTTTTTGCCATAAAAGCTTAAATTTTGCTTTTTTTTAAGGTTATCTGCACAGAAACAAATATTTTACTTTTCTTCCTTCATTCACATATTTGGCGGCTTCTTTAGGAGAAAGATTTTTCTTGATGTAGGTAATTTTTTTTATGATGCCTGTTTTTTTAAGGAAATTATGGAAAGGGTAAAGCCTTATGGGGAGGTCTTCTATCAAATATGCTATTCTAAAACCTTCTTTTTCAAAATAATTAAGCAGCTCTCTTACTTTTCTCTCTCCCAACAGCTCCGTGTGAAACTCCATAGAAATCTTGTTTATTTTTTTGGGAATTTTTTCATAAAGAATTTCATATTCATACCCTTCCACGTCCATCCTCAAAAGATTTGAATTGTATTTTCTGACAAGTTCATTCAGGCTGAAGCTTTTGACTTCATAGGTATTTTTGTTCTTTTCCTCGACAATTCTTGACAAGTTTAATTTTTTGTCGACTTCAATAATCAAACTTCCTTTTTTGCCGACTGCGGCATTTACAATAGTTGTTTTCCCGCCAAGATTATTTGAGAAAATGTTTTTTTTGAGAAGGGGTATTGCCTGCTTCAATGGTTCCACTGCGATTATCTTATCGGCGTTTTCGCTAAGGATTGTAAACAATCCTATATTCGCCCCTATATCCAGAACAATATCGGCGTTTTCCACAAATTTGTAATAATACTCCAAATTCAGGGGTTCTCTGAGTCTGAATGTCCTTAATTGGGAGGATAATCCCTCGTCCTTGCTTGAGATGTAAAATCTGAAATTTTTGTTTATCCCTATTTTTTTAAAATCCAAGTTTACGAAATTTTTTTTATTCTGTTTCATGATTTCCAACAAATCAAAGGGAACCCACGAAATTTTTTCAATTATTTGATTCATTTTAATATTTCTATTATCTTTTTACTTAAACCTT
>CAZLQA010000011.1:2394-18736 GCA_964561665.1 Candidatus Woesearchaeota archaeon | reverse complement strand
CTTATATGGATAATTATTTTGATACTGGTGATGCTGTTGTATATCGTCCTGACGGAAGAGTAAAGATTGTTCTTGATTCTCAAACTTTAAGAGACATGACACCTGAAAGTCAAAGAAATAGTGGTGCCCTTGTCTTAACAAATGATGTTTATGATTCTTTACAAGGTGAAGAATTTAAGAAAGGAAAACTTGGAAAATTAAATGATGGTCTTTCAAGAGAAGATGTTAAAGCTCATCCAGTTTGGAAAGTTTTGGCAAGAAATCAAGCATTACTAAATGATTATACTGATTTTATATTTGGTGAATATCAACCAAGATTTTCTAAAGATTCAGCTCTTGATGATTTGAAACTTATGGGAATTTACCCAGGTTCTATTAATGGAACTGCTCCAGAAATGAGGGCGTGGTGTGTCTTCGGGCTCGTGGACTGGTCTGACGCTTGTGGCGGGAATGACCTTGACTGTGACGGTGGTCGTCTGCTTGGTATAGCGCCAGAGGCGCTTAGTGCGTCAGGAAACGGAGCTTCAAATATTCAATCTTATACAATGGCTGATGTAGATGCTTTTGATAAAGCTGTAAAAGGATTAGAAGCAACAGTTAGACCTGAATTGTTAGCACCATTTGCACAATTAAGAAAGAAACTTTAATTTTATACAAATATTTTTATAGTCAACTTATTACTATAATTTGTCCTGGCAACCGAAAGGCAACTCTCTCTCTCTCGTGATTTCTTATTATCCGGCGGATTAACCAGATAACCCTTTCATCGTCTATTTTGCGTTTCAATATTCTTATTAAAATATAATGGTTAATCTCTTCAAAATAATGTTGTATGTCTGCTTTAAGAATGTAACATATCCGTGTATTATTCTTTGATACTTTCCTCTTGAATTTGTCGAATCTTTCTAATGCTTTGTGTGAACCCTTCCCAATTTGATTTGCATGAGAGTCATAAATAAAACTCTTTTCAAAGATAGGGACAATCGAATTACACAGGGAATGGTGAACCACTCTATCTTTAAAAGCAGATTTTGAGATTTTACGGGTTTTCGGATCGCGCAAAATAAATTTTTTTAATTTACGTGGGTAATATATTTCTTCCTTGAGTTCTTTTTGAGTTTCTAATAGATTATTATTAAGATTTTTCTGAAATCTTTTAACATATCTTCTCTTACCCTTTCCTTTTTTTGCATTTACCCATGCTAATCTTAGGTTATCAACACTATAAATCTGATCGTAAAGTATGCCCATCTTGTTTATTTTTTAAAACAACCGGTAATTTATGAGTTAATTCACCCCAAAACAACTCGCCTTTAGACTCGCTATTGCTGTTTATTTTGTCTCATCTAAAAGCTCGGCCTTTATTCTTCTCACGCCCGCGCTTGAAGATTCTTCTTTTGTAATCCTGAATTTTCCCATCTCGGAAGTATTTTTTACATGGGGGCCCGTGCAGATTTCCTTAGAGAAATCTCCCACTGAATAAACTTTCACGACTTTGGGATATCTTTCCTTGAAGTATGACAATGCACCAGTCTTTACCGCTTGAGTATAAGGCATTTCAACAAAATCCACGGGAAGTTTTCTTTTTATCTGCGAATTTACGAGATTTTCTATTTTTTTTATTTCTTCGCTAGTGAGTTTCCGCGGAAAATTAAAGTCAAACCTCAACCTTTCAGGAGTGATGTTGCTTCCCATTTGCCGCACTTCCTCTCCCAAAACTTTTTTAAGCGCCTTGTGGAGAAGATGCGTCGCAGTGTGGTATTTTGTCGTCTGTTCGGAACCGTCCGCCAAACCTGCGCGGAATTTTCCCTTTGTCGCCGTTCTTGAAAGTTCCTGATGTTTTTTTAGTTCTTCTTCAAATTCTTTGGTATCAACATTCATTCCTCTTTCTTTTGCAAGTTCAATTGTTATCTCTATTGGGAAACCATAAGATTGATAGAGGAGGAAAGCATCTTTTCCAGAAACATAAGACTCACTTTCTGTTATATCTTGATTTTCATCTTTTATCAAATCTTTATTTTTTTTGCTTGGATTAAGAATATTTAGATGTAAACGGAATGGTCTTTTCATTTTTATTCTTACATTTCTTTTTTCAAAAATTTTCATTCCTTTTTCAAGAGTTTTCAAAAATCTAGTTTCTTCCTTTTCCAGCTCATTTAAAATTTTTTCTTTGTTTCTTTTCAATTCTGAGTAGTCTCTTTCGTAAATCTCAAACACAGATTCTGCAACGTCTTTTGTAAAGTTTTGCATGCCCAGGTTCTTGCCATATCTTACGGCTCTTCTTATCAATCTTCTTAAGACGTATCCCCTTTCGGTGTTGCTGGGAACAACGCCGTCGCTGATTATGAAAACCGGGGCTTTTATGTGGTCGGCGATGATTCTCATTGCTTTTTCGTTTCCTTTGTAAGATTTTCCAGACAATTTTTCAATTTTCTCGATTATAGGTTTCCACATCCCGGAAAGATAATTGTCCTCCAACCCGTTGAGAACAGCGACAGTTCTTTCAACACCCATTCCCGTGTCAATGTTTTTCTGCAATGCTTCTGCATAATTTCCCGTTTTGTCTTTTGTGTATTGCATCAAAACATCGTTCCATATCTCAACCCAGTTATCGTCCTTTGAATTGAATTTTTTTGGCGCTGGTTTTGAATTATTTTTCCAGTAGAACATTTCCGTGTCAGGCCCACAGGGCCCCGTAACGCCGGCAGGGCCCCACCAATTTTCTTTTTTCCCAAGATAGGCAATCCTGGATTTTGGAATTCCAAGCGAAAGCCAGGCTTTTGCAGCTTCAATGTCTTTTTGAGCATTTTCATCGCCGAGGAAAACACTTACCGCAATCCTTTCAGCCGGAATTTTCAGCTCTTTGGTGAGGAATTCAAAGCTCCACTCAATAGCCTCTTTCTTCCAGTAATCCCCCAAACTCCAGTTTCCAAGCATTTCAAAAAAAGTATGGTGCGGTGTGTCCCCCACTTCGTCGATGTCGACAGTTCTTATGCACTTCTGCATATTAGCAATTCTTTTTCCAAGCGGGTGTTTTTGCCCAAGAAGATAAGGAATAAGGGGTTGCATTCCTGCGGATATGAACAGAGTCGTTGGGTCTCCTTCAGGGATTAGCGAAGCCGAAGGAACCACCTTGTGCTTTTTGGATTTGAAAAATTCCAGATATTTTTTTATTAACTCGTTGCGGGTAATCATATACTAAAATAAACTCGGATGTTTAAAAGTTTTATGAGAATGATGGCTTTGTTTAATAATTAATTTACACACAGAAATCCATTGGCTAATCAAGGAAAAACTTTTAATTTTTATATTATCAACTTTTTAAGTGATTATACTTGCAGTTTTATACTTCTCAGGCACCATTATCAATAGCGATTACGCATACGCTTCGCGAAACACTGAACATACCAAGATTTTACCAGTAAGCGAGCCGAAGGCGAGTGCAAAATAAACTCTAGGATTACCTTCCTATTTCGTTCAGCTTTCTCTGTATTTCCCTGAGCTGGGATTCCATGCTGTCGCTGTATTTTTTCTTTTCGGGAGAAAACTCCGTTTTGACTTCCCGCTGTTTTTTGCTAATGACGGGAGATTCAACCTCGGGAAGATTTCTTCTTATTTTTTTCAGGAGGTTAAGCATGCTTTTTATTTTTTTTTGGAGTTCCGTCTTTTTTTTAATCTCCGCTTTTCTCAGGGAAGCGTAGTTTTCCATTATTTTTCCCATCATCATGGTGCTTTTTTCGGAATTAAGAATGTCTTTTTTTGATTCCAGCGCATCCTGGTACTCAAACTTAAGATGCATTAGGTTTTTGTTTTTCATTTAAACTCTTGAGAAAACTTCCCTGTCTATCTTTTCCAGATGATTTTTTATCTCCTGAATTTCACTTTCCCACTTCTCCAGCTCATTTTCTTCCGTTTCCTTTATCCTCTTTATTTCGCCGAGGTTTCTTTCTATTTCCATAATCTTGCTTTTTGCGTCTTCAAATATCTTCGCGCTTTCCTCAAGCTTGTCGAATCTCACATATATTGGCTCAACTTCCCTTACCCTTGGCTTTTCAGCAAACCTTGGAATCTCTTTTGTCATATTCTGCTTTGGCATGTTTTGCGCCTTTTTCCTGAATTCGGGAACATTTCTGTTCTGATGAAAAGAATTGGGCTTTTGCATCATCCTTGGATAGGAATCATCTGCAAAATCCGTTTCACCTTCTTTTTTCCCCACGATAGCGTCTTTTATGACATTTTTGGAAAAGTCATTTCCAAAGTGAGTTTGAGGATATGACGGAAGCTGCGGAAGAGAATTTCTCTCTTCAAAATCATTCAGCCTTGGAAGCTCGGGAAGCCTTGGCAGTTCAAGGTTTTCCTCATGCTCTTCGCCGTCTTTTTTTCCAAACCACGCCATTTTTTAATAGTATATTTTAATATATATAAAAAAGAATATAAGTTTAAAAATCTTTTTTATACGGCGTATTGTTTATACCATAGGGAAATACCCTGAAGAGGACACCGAAAGGTATTTATTAGACTGAATAATTTGTTTATGACACACGTAAATAAAAACAAAAACAAGATATGAAAACAATGGTTAAGGAAAATAATCCGAAAAAGCAGGAAGACAGCAAGGTGCTGAAAAAATTTCTTCAGGATGTCGTATCCAGCATCGCGGGAAAACTCGCCGAGGAAATGGTAAACCTGCTGAACAGCAAAAAACACGTCAACGAATTCATCGTGGCAAAAAAAATGGATATAACTGTTAACCAGGTGAGGAACATGCTCTACAAGCTTTCGGATTATGGAATAGTTTCTTACATCAGAAAAAAGGACAGAAGAAAGGGATGGTATACTTATTTTTGGAGGATTGAGCCCCTAAAGTCGCTTGAAGTTCTAAAGGACATAGTGGGCAAGAGAATATCCCAAATAAAAAACCAAATCTCGCAAAGGGAAAAAAATGTTTTTTATATCTGCAACAGGTGCAATATTGAGATGGATGAGGAGAACTCCCTTCTGAACAATTTCACATGTCCCGAGTGTGGAAGTGTTTTTGAAATAAGGGATAATTCAAAACTTTTGAAGGAGTTCAGGAAGAACCTTGCGAAATCGGAGGAAGAGCTGTCTTTTATAGAAGGGGAACTCAAGGGAGAACTGGAAAAGAAAGCAACGACAAGGCTGAAGGAAAATAGGAAAGAGGAAAAGAAAAAGAAAATTGAAAGAAAGAAAAAATTTTTGGAAAGGAAAAAGCAGAAAAAGCCAAAACCCCCTGTGAAGAAAAAGCAGAAACCAAGAAAAGCGAAGAAGCCGGTCAAAAAAACTTTGAGAAAGGCAAAAAAGAGGAAATAACCAGATGGCTATTTACCAAATATACCCCCAAAGAAAAAGAAATTTTTTCTCGGCATTGAGCCTGAACGGAATAATCATACTGGTTGATGTCATTGCGTTTTTTTTGTTCTTGTTATTTTTGACATTCTACAAAGAGAACCCCGAATTTTTGTATGACCTAATTGCCCTTAAGCCGTCGAATATTCTTCATGGAAAATATCTCTGGACATTTTTGACGAGCATGTTCATGCATGGGGGATTTTTTCACCTTTTTGCAAACATGATTTCGCTTCTTTTCATAGGCAGCTTGGTTGAAAAAATCATAGGAAGAAAAAGATATTTCTGGTTCTATTTGATATCCGGACTATTTGCAGGCTTGTTTTTTGTTTTGCTTTCCTTAATCTTTGCCTCCGACATGAACACCTATGCCGTCGGCGCAAGCGGGGCTTTATTCGGGCTTGTCGGACTGCTGGTTTTGCTCACTCCCAACCTGTCCGTTTACATTTTTTTCATTCCCATTCCCGTAAAAATGAAATATGCGGGTCCGGGAATACTGGTTTTGCTGTGGGTTATCTCCGGAGTCGCCAACATAGGCATTGGAAACACTGCGCATTTGGGAGGGCTTCTTGCCGGATTGGTTTACGGGACTTATCTTCGGAAAAAATACCCAAATAAAACGAGGCAAATCTCAAGGATATTCAGCTAAAATGAAAGAAAATTTTTTAATAAGGCAATACAGAAAAAGTTTTGAATATATTTCGGAATGCAGGAAATTTATCTATTTCATCACGGGGATTTTTTTTGTGTTTGCGCTTATTGGGTTTTTTGTTCCCGTTCCGGTTTCAATCGGGGAAAAGATTCTCGAGATTATAAGAAAAATTTTCATGGAAACGGAAGGGATGGGTAATTTTGAGCTTATCAGATTTATTTTTTTGAACAATCTTCAGAGCTCCTTTTTCGGGATGCTTCTCGGAATACTTTTATGGATTCCCACCCTTCTTTTTTCAATGCTTAACGGATACCTTCTGGGTTTTGTCGCCTCCATGTCGGTGGATATAGAAGGTTTTGTTTCATTATGGAGAATTTTCCCGCACGGGATTTTTGAACTGCCCGCAGTATTTATTGCACTGGGCATGGGATTGAAAATCGGAAGCTTTATTTTTCAAAAGAAAAAGATGAAATCCCTCATGGATTACACGGAAAAATCTTTTGTGACTTTTGTCATTGTTGTCATTCCCTTGCTAATTATTGCGGCAATTATTGAAGGAAGCCTGATTTATGCGCTGAGATGAGTTAGATTTATATACCTGTTTTCCCTCTGTAAATTATAAATATAAGGAGGTAAAAATGAACGATTGGAAAAGGTGGGTTATTGTTGTTGCAGGTGTCGTTGCAGTAGCTAACCACTGGGTGCCAGGTTTTTGGCTGGATGTAGTTGGCGGTGCAGTTGCGGCAGTTGTGGTATTGGTGCCTGACTGAACCTTTTTATTTTTATTTTTTTGAATTTTATTTTTTAGATATTTGGGAATTTAATGGCTTTGAAGCTTGAAAATAATTTGATTGCTTTATTTGAAAGATTCTAATTGTTATTTATTTGTTAAGCAAAAGATTTACTTATTTTATTCGTTCGCTTATTGATGTAATCTGTTAATATAAAAGTTGTTTTTTCATTAATTCTTCATCAATTGTGCCGAGCATTTGCATGAAACAATCTTTGATTAATGATGAGTATGGGAAACAGAAACAAACCGATTTTAATCTCTCAAGTCATTCAAGCCGAGAATCACCAGAAGGGCTCCAATCATAAGCATAAGCCAGAATAATCCTCCCTTGAGAAAAATCCATGCAGGGTGGAGAAAATTAAAGTCTTTTCCGAACCACACCCAAGAATATGCCGAGGACATCCATGAAAGCCCTATTGTTCCCACCACCAAAATCAGCCCAAACAGAAGCTCAACCCATTTGTTCATTGTAAAAATTTCAAGGGGATTTGGTTTAAAAAGATTCTTGTGTTTTAAAATAGATTTATTTCAATATCTTTCAGGTGTTTTAATAGCTTTATTTGCCTCGCTCCTAAACTCGCTCATTTTGATATAATACTATCTTCCAAAGCCAAATTTTGTTAATTGCTTAAACAAATAGAATAAACAGTGTAAGCCTCAATTATTAAAGAATGCCCTTAGGTGTCCTTAAGAAACCCTTAAAAATAAACTTATTTTTGTTGATTAATGAAAGAAACGGAAAAAACCTCGAGAAAAAGCATACTCAAGCCTTCAAAAGAAGTTCCCGGGATTTCGATAAAGGGATATGACTTTAGCAAGGGCGTGAATTACGAAAAGATAGTTGACTCTTATGCTTCTACAGGTTTTCAGGCAAGCCATCTTTCAAAGGCGATTGAGATAATAAACAAAATGATTGACGAGAAAGCAACAATCTTTTTGGGTGTGACTTCTAATCTGATAACCTCCGGAATAAGGGACATAGTGAGGTATCTTGCGGAGAACAAAATGATAGATGTCCTTGTCACAACAGGAGGAGGAATTGATGACGATATCGTAAAGTGCTTTGGAGACTTTACGCTCGGGAAGTTTTCATCTTCCGGGGAGCTGCTCAGAGAAAAGGGCATAAACAGGACGGGAAACATATTTGTTCCAAATTTGAGATATGTTAAATACGAGGAATTCATAAACCCCGTTCTTGAAGGAATTTACAAAGAGCAGAGGGAATCCGGAAAAATCCTCCCTGTTTCGGAGTTCATAAAAATTCTGGGAAGGGAAATAAACAATCCCGAGAGCGTTTTGTACTGGTGCTGGAAAAATGACATAAGAGTTTACTGCCCAGGAATTACCGACGGCTCGACGGGGGATATGATTCACTTTTTTATGTACAAAAATCCAAATTTCAAGATGGACATTGTTTCGGACATACATGAGCTTAATGAATATACAATAACAAGGAAGAAAACGGGAATTATCCTCCTTGGAAGCGGAATCATGAAGCACCACATACTCAATGCAAACCTTATGAGAAACGGGGCGGATTATTCTGTTTATGTAAACACAGGAGAGGAGTGGGACGGCGCAGACTCAAACGCAAGGCCGGATGAGGCGGTTTCATGGGGGAAAGTCAAGGCAAAAGGCGATGCCATAAAAGTTTTCGGCGATGCGACCATTCTTTTCCCTCTTATTGTCGCGAAAACATTTGCAGTAAAAAAATAAGATGCTTACAAAAGAACAAATAAGCGAGATAAGGGAACATCTGGACAGGGCGCAAAATCCGATATTCTTTTTTGACAACGATTCCGACGGGTTGTGCTCTTTCCTGCTTTTGCAGAGATTTTGCGAAAAAGGAAAAGGAGTTCCGATAAAATCCTTTCCCGACCTTTCTGAGGAATATTTCCGAAAGGTTCACGAGCTTAATGCGGATTATATCTTCATCCTTGACAAACCCCTTGTCTCCGACGGGTTTTTTGAAAAGGCAAGGGAATTGAACATGCCAGTGGTTTGCATAGACCATCACGATGCAGGAAAGAAAATTCCCGATTTTGTAAATTACTACAATCCCACGGTTTCAACAAATGAAAAAAGCGGGCCGACGACTTATTTGTGCTATCAAGTCTCGCAGAAAAAAGAGGACATGTGGATTGCGGTTGTCGGATGCGTTGCAGACAAATTTTTTCCGGAGTTTTATCATTCCTTCAGGAAAGAATATCCCGATTTGACAATTGATTCCGAAGACGCCTTTGAAATAAGATACAGGTCAAGGATAGGGAAGCTTACAAATATTTTCAGCTTTGCATTGAAAGACAGGACGACAAATGTTGTAAGAATGATGAAATTTTTAATTAATGCAAAGGGCCCTTATGAAGTTCTTGACGAGAGCCAGAAAAATTACACAGTCCACCAAAGATTCGTCCAGATAAACGAAAAATACCAAAAGCTTCTGGAAAAGGCAAAAAGAGGGGCTTCCGGAGGGCTTTTGTTTTTCCAATACGGGGGTGATTTGAGCATTAGCAGTGATTTGGCAAATGAGCTGAATTATCTTTTTCCGGGAAGATATGTTGTGGTGGCCTTTGTCACGGGCGCGAAAGTGAATATCTCCGCCCGAGGTCTAGGAGTGAGAAAAATAATATCTGATATAACGGGAGATTTCAGGAATTCCACAAGCGGAGGGCATGAAGACGCTATTGGGGCGAAGATAATGAAGGAAGACTTGCGAAAATTCAAGAAAAGGCTTGCGGATTATGTTGAGAACAAAGAACAACAAAATTTATAAAATGGCTTTCCATATTTATTCTATGAGCAATTGGCTAAGGTCTTATGAATTGCATTGCAAGTTTAACCTAGTCATTGCTACAACTAAAACACTTTAATTTGATTCAGTTCTTTTGGGCTTGAATTGAATTAAGGTTTGCTTCTTAGTTAATTCAGGCTTCAAGGATATGTTTCAAATTTTTGAAAATGGAGAAAGATATGGAGCATGAGACGGTGAAGAAGGAGTTGAGCAAGTTAATGGAAATGACCATAAGAATGGAAGACGAGCTCAATTCCCTTGGATTAAAAAACATCAATTAATCACAATAATAAATTTAAATGTAAACCTACTGACAAGAAAAGAAAATGAAAAATAAATTAGTGGCGTTGGCTTTTGGAACTTTTCTTTTAACAAATCCCTTGAATAGTGCATTGGCCGGAGGTTCTTTAGATAGAAGGGAATTAGAGCCATTACACGATAAAACATTGTATCTTGAATTAAAAGATTACCTCAATGATAGGGGGAGTATAAGAAGGGAATTTTTAGTTTCCCAAAGATTAACAAGAAACAATCAGGAGAAAACATATTACGTGAAACATTTTTTAACTGAAGAAGGACCTGTTACGGAAATATATGATTTCAGCCAAGCCGAGATTGCGGATGAAAATGGAGTTTCTGCAGTTATTGACATCAATCCATTTATAATTTTTTATAAGGGCAATCTTTTTTTTGATTTTAATTGGGATGGAATAAATGGAAATGAGATTAGAGCGGAAACTTTTAATAGTTTTTTGAAAAGCAGAAGGAAAAGCGGCGAAAACTCAGAACCTATTAAACCCCCTGTTGCTAATCCTGATATTTGGGAATTGAAAATATAAATCAAAATGAAAAATAAATTAGTGGCGTTGGCTTTGGCTTTGGCAGGAGTTCTACCTTCTCTTCCTTTGAAAAATTCTCCGGCCGGCGAAAGTTTTCCATATTCCGTTACAGACATCAAAATTGCCTATGCTGACAATGTTGAATATTTCAAGCCAGGGAAAACAGTTACGGGATGGGAAAACAAGGTTAACAATGTTCTGAGAGGTCCTAAATTAGATTTAGACAGGGCATTATCCTTGGGACACTACGGGGAAGTTGTTGTTTCCCGCAGATTAGGAATGGAAACTCCTGTTTGTTTTGAAAGAGCGGAAGGGGATGTTGAATGGATTGATGAAAGAGAGCGAAAACCCTCCATAATGGTTCATGAACCTGCTTCTTCAAATAATATGGAAGAGACTGTTGAAGTTTTTGTGACTTCCGAGAAAATTCTTAATGAAAAAACCCATTGGGAAAGTCTTGGAATAAAATCAGTAACAGGGCATAAAGACAACTGGATACCTTTTTTCCTTCCTGAAAAATTTGAAAAGGGATTTTATGTCAAGTTAAGAGATGCAGGAAGCGAAAAGATTTCGGGAATTTATGCAGGATTTGAAGCCTCATCTGTAAGGTTTGAAAATCCATGCAGGCACATTTCATAATCAATAGCTTCTTCCGATGTAGACGACTTCTTCCGCCTTTTTATTACAGATAATGCACTTGCCCTTTGGAGTTTCTTTTTTATTTGCCAGAATTCCCCGGATATCTGCGTTTACTTCTTTTTCGACAGCTTCTGCACACTTCATTCCTTCCTTGCCTATTGAGCACCAGCTTACTCTTGCAATTTTGCCTTCTTCAATCGCTTTTTTTATTTCTGCTTTTGTTTTGCAGTTGACAACTTTATTTCTGAAAGACTTGTCTGCATTTTCTCTCAATCTTATGTCAAACCTTTTTCCAAAATCATTTATCTTTCTTACTTCGCTGATTTTCAACGATTGTTTTTTGTTTTCATCTCTTGCTGAAATTGTAAATTTTTTGCTTTTGATTTCCTTCTCGCCCATTTCAATCCTGAAAGGCACTCCTTTAAGCTCCCATTCGCTGAATTTCTCGCCAGGGCGCTTCTCGCTTTCATCAAGTTCGGAAGTTATTCCTTCTTCTTCAAGTTTACGAAGAATTTTTTTGCATTCGCTTAAAATCTTTTTCTTGTTTTCTTTGCTGAAGATGGGTACTATAACCGCCTGAACCGGAGAGATGCAATAAGGAATCACAAGTCCCTTGTCGTCTCCGTGCACTGAAATCACAGATGCAAGTATTCTTGAGATTGCCGGACCGTAACAGGTTTGCCATACAAAGTTCTCTTTCCCGTTTTTGTCCTTGAACTTCACATTAAACGCCTCTGAAAAATTCTGCCCGAGAAAATGCGTCGATGGCTGCTGGATAATTTTCCCGTCTGGCATAAGCGAATCAGAGCCGATTGTGTACACTGCTCCCGGGAACTTGTCCCATTCAGGCCTTCTCATAGGAAGAAAAGGAACTCCGAATTGCTGATGCATGACTTCTTCCGTTGTCTTTATGTCTTCCTGCACCTGTTTTTCAGCTTCGGCCTTTGTCGCGAAGCAGTCATGGGTTTCAATCCAGTAAAACTCCCTTCCCCTTATCAACGGCCTTGTGGCTTTTGTTTCATGCCTGAAAACCTGTCCTCTTTGGTAAATTTTAAGTGGCAAATCTCTCCATGAGCGAATCCATAGGGAATACATTTGATACATTGCCGTTTCGCTCGTCGGCCTTAATGCAAGCCTGTCTTCCCCTTTAATCTTTTCAAGCCAGAAAACCTGCGGAGTAAATCCCTTCACATGACTGGCTTCCTTGTGAAAATTTTTTTCAGGGATTACAATCGGGAAAAAACTTGGAGAATGTTTTTTCTTCTGAAGATTTTTTTCATACAGCCCGTACATATTTTCCATTATCCTTGCTCCCCACGGGCGAATTACCACGAAACCCTTTACATTATATCTTAAATCTGTGATTTCCGCCTTGTCTGTAATCTGGGAATACCATTCGGAGAAATTTTTTTCTTTTTTCGCCGTTAATCCCTCATGATTTATGTTTGACATTTTAAATTAAAGTTTTATTAAGCGATTTTTCCGCGATTGAGTTGACAGCCTGCTTTATGTAATTTGATTCAAGGGCGAAGCCGAGCCCCTCCGCGGAACTTATTTTGAAGTTATTTATTCCCACAACTTCCCCTGCCGTGCTGATTAAAGGACCTCCGGAGTTTCCTGGATTTATCGGGGTGTCCGTCTGGATGTAGGCATTTAATCCGTTTGCACCCAGCCTGTTAACTGCGGAGATGCTTCCCTGCGTAGCCGAGAATTGCAATCCAAGAGGATTTCCTATTGCCGCAACTTTTTGCCCCACTTTGACACTGTCCGAATCTGCAAGAGTCAGCGAGTTATAACTGCCGGAAATTTTAAGCAATGCAATGTCAAAAGTTGAGTCGTATCCTATGAACTCCGCGCTCTTTGTTCCCTTGTCATAAGTTATTGCATAAATGTTTTTGGCGAGGTAGCCGTTTTTGTCCGCAAGGACGTGCGCGTTTGTCACGACATAGCCGTCGCCAGAAATTATGAATCCTGTTCCCTGCGCGGAATCAGTCCTTATTGTTACGACTGACTTTACCACAGTTTCTATTATTCCCGAGAAATCCTCTCCCACTGATGCTTTCAAGGAGCTTAACTCCTTTGTCAATGAGCCGACTTCTGTGCTTATCAAGGCGTTTGTTTCGATGATGCTGTCGCTAAGCTCGTTTATTTTTGTCTGAGTGTCTGTCTGAAGATCTGAGATTTTGTTGTCAAGCTGATTGAAATTTACTTCCTGCCTTATAAACATAAGATACATAAAAACACCGGAGCTTATCATAAAAAGAATTACGACGGTGCTGAAGCTCCCGATGAGCCATTTGTGATGCCTCTTTAATTCCATATTAGCTTTTGGAAGTTATTATTTATTAATCTTGTGAATTTTTTAATTTTAAAAATTGTGATTTTTTGGCTTTTAGACAGATGGCTCACTCCTTCGTCGTTCGCTTAGCGAGGACACCAAGGTTTCCTTCGCTTAACCTTCCTTTAAAATGATAGTGCAAAACCGGTTATTTTTTAGTTAATTTTTTATTAATTGATAGCAAAGCGAACCTTTTAAATAGAAACCACTTGTTAAATAAAGCCGTTGTTAATTGATAAGTTAGCCGCTTTCAAAAGGCTCTGACTCGCCCCTCAACCTGTAATTGGTTGGAAAAGTTAGTCAAGTTGAAAGGCTCGTGATGTAATGGATAACATAAACGGTTTCGGCCCGTTTTATGGGGGTTCGAATCCCTCCGAGCCTATTCAGGGATTCGACAAATCGGTTTAAACTAAAAGGAAGCTGGAAAGAAACTTGTGTCTTTCATTTGAATTCCTCCGAGCCCACTATTGAATTGATTACATTTCTGTAATTATTGCAGCGATGACACAAGCCACTATCACGATTGAAGATACCACCTGTTTCCATGTTATTTTTTCTTTTAGGAAAATTCTTGCAAAAGTGTAAATAAAAACCGGCGCAAGTATGAACAATATAGTCGTGAATATTATTCCCAAGTTCAAATACCCATAATACAAAATAACCCTGTAAACAACCCATATGGGCCCCACAATGAAAATAAGGAATTTGTTTTTATTTGGTATGCTTGACAGCGAGGGACGGAACATAATGAAGGCAATTAAGAAAACGGACAGGCTTCTTAAAAAATAAAAAGTGAACGGATGGTAGTAGGGGAGTATTGCTCTTGATATTACCAGTTCTGAGGCGAAAAGAAAGCTTCCTGCCAGTGCGGCAATCATATACTTGTCATAGACAAGATGATATTTTTTGTCAAAATGAGAAAATACAAGCGATGCGCTTGCAATCAGCGCAAGCCCAAGGATAATAAAGTTTTTTTCAGAAGAATATGCCGAAAAGAAAAAACTGAAAACAAAAGCCAAAAGAACCGTGAACAGAGGCTGCATAAGCCTTATGGGCTCAATTTCCGAGAGATTTTCCCTTTTCAGTGCCTAGAAAATCAAAATGTTTGCTATGATTGAAAGGATAACCACCAAAGAAAAAAGAAGTATGTTTCTTACAAGGTATCCTTCCGGCTCAAGATTCCAAAAAAAGTAAATGAAGGGAAGCATGACAAGGACAATTGCAAGAAAGCTGTAGGTGGTATAATTTTTGTAGTTTATTCCTTGTTTTCTAAGGGTTTTTTTCTCAATGGTTACTCCCACCGCTTCCAAAAAAGCGCCTATTATTGGCAGGTAAATCATTCTAAAAGTCTTTCAAGAATCTCCTTTGAAGTATTATAATCCGCGCGCTTTTCAGACTTTTTCATTACCATCCCTATAAGGAAATTCAATGATTCCTTTTTTCCGGATTTGTAGTCCTTGACTGCCCGAGGATTTTCATCCATAATTTTTTTCACGATTTTTTCAATTTCATCTTCCGAGGAGATTTTCGAATGTTTTTTTATTTCTTTCGCAGGGGAGAATGATATGGGAACAAACCTGTTTAAAATTTCCTTTGCTTTAAGCTCGGTGATTTTTTTGCCTTCAACAAGATTCAGGAGTTCGGCGAAATGATAAGGGCTGATTGATACCTCGTCAAGTTCTTTTTTTCCGTAATTTAAAACCCTTAACAAGTCTCCCGTAATCCACTGGGCGGAAAGAAGAGGATTTGCCTTTTTTGAAACTTCCTCGAAAAATTCCGCAATCTCAAGATTTTTTCCAAGGACTTCAGCCTGTTTTTTCCCTATCTTGTGCTTTTTAATGAGCTTTTTTATTTTTTCCTGCGGCAGTTCGGGGGTGGAGGATTTTATTTTGTTTATTCTCCCTGTGTTTATTTTTATTACAGGCAAATCAGGTTCCGAGACAAACCTGTAATCTTCCGAGAGTTCTTTTTCCCTCATTTTTACCGTCTTTCCTGAAAGTTCATCGAACATTCTTGTTTCCTGTTTTTTTGGAAGTTCTCCCGGCTTGCTTTGCCTTTCAATTTCATACTCAATTGCTGTTTTGATGTTCCTTACCGAATTGATATTCTTGATTTCAATTCTTTTCCCGTTTTTTTCAGGAAGCGAGACATTGACATCAACTTTTATTCCAAGATTGCCGTCAATTGCCTTTACATACTTCAGGGTTGCTGTCAATTGTTTTAGCCATTCCGTAACCTGCTCGCTTGAAGTGAAATCCGGCTCCGTGACTATTTCAATAAGGGGGTATCCCGATTTGTTGTAATCAATCTCTCCATTAAGTGGGTTCCAGGCTGCAGGGTCTTCCTCAAGATGGGCTTCCGTGATTTTTATTCCAAGAAAATTTCCAGTTGTTCCTGTCGGAATCGCGTACGGGCCAGATATTGTGCTTTGGAAACCCTTTGGCAAATCCGGCCAGTCATAGTGCTTTCTTTGCCATACCAGATTATTATTTACCTTGCAGTTAAGTATAAGGGAAATCTGAATGGATTTGTCAATTGCAGTCTTGTTTGGAAGCATCGGTTTGCTCCCTGGCTGAGAGGTGCATACGGGGCAGATGTTTGTGTTTGGCTTTGCAAATTTTATTCCGTGAATGGCTTTGCAACTGCAGAATAATTTTTCTTTTGTGTTCAGGTATCCGTGAATTTCCAAACCGATCTTCACCATTAAGAAAAAAAGAAGAAAGAGTTTATTAAATTGTTGATTAACAATATCTTGCTTTTACCGAGTAATCAAATCTTTTCCTCTCCGAGAGGGGATTCAGTATTCTTCTAACATCTTCAGAACCCAAATTTCCAATAATTTCAAGAGAGCCGGATTTTTTATTTCCATTACTTAAAACGGAAACGCTGACTCCTCTTCCAAGGTTTCCCGCACCCCTAATTC
>CAZLQA010000011.1:0-2384 GCA_964561665.1 Candidatus Woesearchaeota archaeon | reverse complement strand
CCCTAATTCTCTTGGCAACACCGTAAAGAACGGAAGGATCTTGCACGCCTTTTAAGTCAACTTTGTACATTCTCCTTGACATAAGTTCTCTTTCCAAAACTAATGCAGAATTAAAAACTTTTAAGGCGATAAATTCATGGAATTTTCTTTCAGCTTCTGACTGATTGTCTACTCTTGTTCGAAAATTATATCTATCCTTCAAAACATTTTCCATTACTCTAATATACTCTTCCCTTTCTTTGGAAGGTATAACCGCCACAGGATATTCTCTCTGCCTTAAACAAAAATTCTGAAGCAGCCTTGCAGATCTTCCATTGCCGTCACTATAAGGATGGATTCTCACTAATTCCAAATGCGCATTTGAAGCTCTTAACACCGGATGAACATCCGTCTCCGTTAAAAAATGAACCAAGTTGTCCATCTCATATGGAATGTTCTTAGCCTCCGGCGGCCAAAAACCGCCAAAAATAAGTTGGGTATTTCTAAAACTTCCTGTAGGATTATTATCTGGCTCAGTTATAGAACCCAGCTTGGATAAAGAAAAATTACTAATTCCTTCCGTCCCTAAAAATTCATCAGCTTTACCAAGCCTTTCAAGAAGCTTAGTCCTCTGTTTCCTGGTTAATCTTTTTCTTTCGCCTAAAAGCTCTATATCCAGCGAATGCCTTTCTGCTTCTTCTCTTAACGCATGAGAAACTTCCCTGTTAACACAGGATGAGCACTCGGGATGTGTATTTACCCTGGACACTATTTCATCAATTTTTTGTATTGTTTGGCTTTTTTCCATCGTAATTCTTGATATCTTCTTCATCTTAAAAATCTTTCTATTTTGTAACTCCTAAAAAGTTATGAATAAACATCAAATCTGTTAAAAAGTTTTTTAATTGTTTTTTCACAAATATAAAAAATGAAAATATTCAAAAAGAAAAGATTCTGAAAAATCCGGCAAAGCCTGACATTCCAAATATGGTGCACCCTGTTTTTCACGCTCCTCGGACTTTGGGACAAAGGGCTGCGGATAACCTTACAAAATGGGCGGGAAGCTGGACTTTCATAATATCCTTCATGTTGTTTTTGGTTGCATGGATAATGGTGAATGCTATATGGATAGTATTTGGAAAAACATGGGATCCTTATCCTTTCATCCTTCTGAACCTTGTGCTTTCATGTCTCGCTGCAGTCCAGGCGCCGATAATCCTCATGTCCCAAAACAGGGAATCACAAAAAGACAGAATAAGGGCGCAGTACGATTATGCGGTTAACAAAAAAGCTGAAAAGGAAATTCAGGAAATAAAAAATCAGTTGGACAGGATTGAAAAAGGAACATCTTCAAGAAAAAAGTAACTCAATCAAAATTCATTCAAATCCAGTTTATCGTTCAATTCATGCGAAAAATTCTCGAGCATTTTTTCCTTTACTTTTTCCTTGGATTTTGCCCATTCCGAATGTCCAAGAACCCATCCGAGCTTGACAAGGGCTGTTTCACTCAGCATGTCCTCAAGATAAATAATTCCCGTTTCAAGAAGTTCCCTTCCGTTGCTGTATACTAAAGGGTCCAGTCTCCCGTAAATTGCCTGGCTTGCCGCACAGACGATAATACCTTTTTTTTGGACATCTTTCAGTTTTTTTATCCAGGGATTTCTTGCTCTTTTCGTCGGCAGATGCCCTAATCCCGACATTTCCAGAACAACTCCTTTGTATTTGTTCTTCAGGTAAAAATCAAGAATATCCGGCTTTTGCCCGGGATAAATCTTTACCAGCGCAACTTTTTCTTCAAACTTCAAATCAGTCTTGACCCTGCCGCTGTTTCTTCTTCTATAATCTGAAATAATTTCAATCCTGCCGGGAAAAATTTTTGCAAACGGCTTTACATTTATGGGTTTAAAAGCATCCCTTCTTGAAGTGTGCATCTTCCTGACTTTCGTTCCTGGAATTGCATAGCAAAAATCGTCGTTTACTGTTCCATGCCCAACAACCATGACTTCCGCAATGTCGCTAATTGCCGCAAGAGCAGAGCATCTGAGATTGAGTTCCGCGTCGCTGCTTGCCCTGTCAATGCTCCTTTGGCTGTAAGTCATAACAACGGGCTTGTTCAGTTTTCCGAGAAAAAAACTCAGCGCGCTTGCAGTATAATGCAAAAAATCAGTTCCGTGGGTTATTATAACGCCTTTTATGTTTGGATCATTAAGGAATTTTTCGGCGACTTTGGCAATTTTTTTCCAGTCCTTGAAATCCATGTCCTCGCTTGCCTTCATAAAAGGAACCTCGATTTTCAAAATGTTCACCTTTTCAAAAATCTCGGGATAAAACCTGAACAGGCTCTCGGGAGAGTCAAGCCAGTCAACCCCTCCTTTCCTTGGATTAAGCCTGGCTGAAATCGTCCC